>JAJDCM010000247.1 GCA_029260825.1 Planctomycetota bacterium
GGGAAGGCACGTAGGGCGTGCGCCGGTCGCGGGTCCAGGCAACGTTCGAGGTTCCGGTAATATCACTCTTCGCTCCCGCAAGCCGAACCGCGATCATGGACTTGATATCATAGCTGCTGCCAGCGATCACGAATCCGTCTGCCGCCACCGGGGATGCCACCACATTTCTCGAAAGGCCACCACATTCCCAGAGCACCTTCCCGGTGGCAAGGTCATAGCCGCGCAACTTCCCCGTTCCGCTGACAATGGCCTGAGGATTGCCTTCATGGACGACGATAATGGGAGAAGCCCAGGAAGTCACTTCGTCACGCAGGATCTTCCAGCGTTCCTTTCCGGTATTCTTCTCGACAGCGAGGAGAAACGATTGACCTTGATGATCCCAGTTGATGAGAAGAAGATCGCCGTGAAGCGCTGGAGAACTTCCCTCCCCATGAGCGTGGAGAGTTTCCATCTTCCCAAGATCCTTGCTCCAGATGATCTTGCCGGAGCCATCAAGTGCATGAACACCCTGAGATCCAAAAGAAGCGTAGACGTAAACCCCGTCCGTGACGGGTGAGTTCGACGCAAGACTCGCCGAATAATGTCCTCCTTCATGAGGAAGAGATTCCCGAACCGTGGTCCTGAAGATTTCCTTGCCATCTCCTCGTCGCAGACAAAGAACCTGAAATCGGTGTCTTTGGGTCACGGAAACGTTGTCATGTGCGCCTGGGGCCGTCTCCTTCCTGGCCGACAAGACCTCCCCGAATGGAACCGCCGTCGTCAGAAAGATGAACTCCCCCCAGATCACCGGTGTTGAATGCCCTCTGCCCGGAAGGGACACCTTCCAGCGAACATTCTTCGATTCGTTCCATTCCACGGGCGGGTCAGCAAACGGCGCTTCTCCCGTGTCCAGCGGACCTCTCCAATGAGGCCAGAAATGGGCCGCCTGGTCGGACTCGGCCGGTTTCTCCTGGGCCCCGATAGCAAAAGACAAGAGGCCCGAAAAAACGAGAGAACAACACCATGGGATCAGCGCTCCCTTTCCAGTGATTCCGGTCATGTTCAGCAGCGCCTTCCTTGTATGTTTGACAGACAGCAGGGGGGAGTTCATCTTATACAGGACGTTCCTCAAAAGGAAAACCGAGCTTCTGGAATGGCTCATGCCGAAGCCTCCCTCCGGATCGGACAAGCTGTACTCGAAAAGTCATCAAGATCGCCCCTGAAAGGATTCGCAGCCATGAAAAAGCTCTGCCCTGGACTTCTCCTGCTTCAGCTCTGCCTCATCCTCTGCGCCGGGTGCTCGACCGTGCCCTCGGATGTCGGATCCCCGAACAAAAATGCTCCTCTGCAAACCATCGCGATTCGGGTCCATCGACTCGATGCCATGGTGGCGTTCTACGAGGAGGCTTTTGGCGTTTCGTTTCGAACAGTCGAGACAGGAGCGATTCAATCCCAATTTGGCGAAGTGGGGGACATCCTCATCAAGCTCGTGCCCATTCGAGAAGAAATTGATTTCGAGAATTACCCCTCTCACCAGCTCGGGTTCCGGGTAGCCGATGTTCAGGAGACAATCCACCTTGCCGTCAAACACGGTGGAAAGCAGGAGGGAACCATCCTTGAGGAAAAACATCGAACCCACGGAGCCATTCGGGATCCGGACGGAAATACGATCGAGCTCTACGGCCCGCCTTGAGGGCTTCCCCCGGTTACCAATTCGAGAGGAGAAAACTCGGGAAGTCTTCCCTGTCGTCCCGGGCCTCTCCTACCTGTTAAGGACTTATGAGCTCTTCTTCAAGAAAACGGCCTATCGGGTCGATAAAAACCACAATTCCGTCTGGGCCCTCCATTGCGCAAAAACCATCCCCGTGAGTGGGTTTGAAGTTGCGAGGAGAGGAACCGCAATTGTGAAGAACGAGACTCATGAACATCACTTCCGTGCCAATCCGAGCCATGCTGCTGTTCTCATGGATCCCTCTCCTGATATTGCTCCCGCAAGAAGCCATGGGTCAGCGAATCCAATTCCGATCCTACGGCGTCGAGGATGGCCTCTGTCAATCCCAGGTCATGACCACAACGCAAGGCCCGGATGGATTCCTCTGGATCGGCACTCAGCACGGAGTCTCCCGTTTCGACGGAAGCGATTTTGTCACCTACACCCAGCGAGATGGGCTCCTCCAGAACACCGTTCTTAGCTCTTTTCGGGACCGGCGCAATCACATCTGGTTTTGTCATCCCAATGGAGGTCTGACCCGCCTGGTCAACGGAGAATTTCAACACTTTCCACCCGACGAGGAGCGAAGAGGATCGGAGATTCACTGCATCGCCCAGGATTCTGAAGGTCGAATCTGGGTGAGCTCCGAAGGAGCTGGAATTATTGTCCTCTCCGAGACAGCCGCTCCTGGAACCATCCTGAAGAAGGGAGGATCACCAAACTATGTCTATAGCTTGCTCCCGACGGACCACGGAGTGTGGATTGGAAGCTCCAACGGTCTCTACTACGGGACGATCGAAGGTGAAATAGAAGATACGGTTCCGACTCTGGACCTTCAAAGAGTCGGCGGAAGGCGCCTTCGGGGCGCAGCCATCACCTCTCTGGTTGAAGACCCGGAAGGTCGGCTTTGGATCGGAGTCGCCGAGCGTGGCCTCTTCATGCTCGAAGCACAAGAAGGTGAAGAGGAGGCTTTCCAGCGCCGCATCCATTACATAACCACCCGCGACGACTTACCCCAAGGGGGAGTTGAAGACATCCAGTTCGGCCCGGGAGGCAGCCTCTGGGTGGCCTCCATCAATCAAGGAGTCTGGCGTCTTCAGCCTGAAGGGAAAGAAGGCATCATCGTCAAAGCCAAAGTGTTCAACCGTGACAACGGTCTTGGCTATGACAACGTGGGAGAGATTTTCTGCGACCGGGAACAAAACCTCTGGTTCGCAACCAATGGGGGAGGGATTTCGGTCTTTCGCTGGAATCCTTTTACCACAACCTCCCACTCGAGCGATCCTCACGCGCTCTCGGTTTGGGCCATCTTCGAGGACAGAGACCAGGTTCTTTGGTTCGGAACAGATGGGGGCCTTCTTCGCTACGGCAAGCTGGATGAAGAAGGACAGAACATCCAGGTATTCGGCCAGAAAAACGGCATCGAAAACGAGTCCATTCACACCATCGTTCAAGGTCCCGCCGGATATCTCTGGCTGTGCCCTGCGGAAGGCGGATTGATTCGATTCGATCCTGAGACCGAAGATATCCTCGTTTTCCATGAAGGCCACGGAATCGTCGGTTCCGAGCGGTACGACGCAGCCATTGATGATCAGGGAACCCTCTGGCTCACCGGCGATAAGAGACTCCTTCAGGTGGCTCTTCCAGAGGAGAAACAGGAACAAGGGTTCGACCCGGACCAGATGGAAAAATATCTCCTCGGTGCGGGTCAAAATGGAGAAATCTGGGCCCACTCAATCCTCCTCGGTCGGGACAAGACGATCTGGCTCTGCACTTCGGATGGGGTGGCACAATTTCTCCCCAAGGAAACCTCACCCAAGAAACGATTCTCCTTTTACGGCATCAATTCCGGATCAGAAACGCCCGAAGTCGTTACTCTTTGTGAAGATGATGAAGGTGGTTTCTGGGCGCTCACCGACCAGGGAACCCTCTACAGCTTCAATGGACGCCGCTTCCTGAAAATTGACCTGGAACCCCTTTGCGGTGACGTCGTCTACCTCCTTGCCTGTCATCAAAAGAGCGTCTTCCTCGGAACAAATAACGGGATCTACAAGTACGACCCCAACCAAAAGACCTTCAAGCACTACGGACAGCGCGATGGATTCCAGGGCGTAGAAACAAACGGTGACGCCGTGGGGTTCGACCACGACGGAGGACTCTGGGTTGGAACGGTGCGCGGGGCGGCTCGCTATGATTCAACCGCCGAAAGAATCAATCGGGTCCCTCCCCAAATTCATCTCAATCAGGTAAGCGTCTTCCTCGAGCCGATTCCCATCGAATCGGGGAACGTTTTCAGTCACGACAAGAATCATATCACCTTCGAATTCGTCGGAATCTCACTGACCGACCCGGATAGGGTCCAGTACGAATACTGTCTTCGTGGACTCGGAGAGAGCCGGAAGACGACAACCGATCGAGGGTTTGTCAGCTACAGCAATCTCCCTCCCGGAGAGTACACCTTTGAAATAAAAGCTGCCAACGGAGATGGGGTCTGGAGCACGACACCGCTAACCTACAGCTTCACGATTGAAGCTCCTTTCTGGGGAACCTGGTGGTTCGATCCCCTTTGCATCCTCCTTGCAATCGGGGTCATCTTTGGCGGCTTCCGCTGGCGCACCGGAACCATGACCCGTCTCAACAAGAAGCTCGAGCGAGTCGTTGAAGAACGGACCGAAGAGGTCACGCTTCGCTCCAACGAAGTGCAAAAAGCAAACACCGCCCTGGAAAAAGCCCTCCGTGCTGCGACTCAAGCCTCGGAGGCCAAAGCGATCTTCCTGGCCAACATGAGTCACGAAATCCGGACCCCTCTCAACGGGGTGATCGGAATGACGGATCTTCTATTTGACACCGAACTCAATGGCGAACAACTCGAATACACCCGGACCGTTTCCGATTCCGGAAAAGCCCTGCTCGCCATCATCAATGATGTTCTGGACTTCTCAAAAATCGAGGCGGGAAAGCTCGAAATTGACCCGGTCGAATTCAGTTTGAGCCAACGAGTGGGGAGCGTTCTGCGAATTCTTGCTCAAAGCGCCCATCAAAAGGCAATCGAACTCTGGTGCGATATCGAAGCGGAAGTTCCCGATCGCATCGAAGGAGACGCTCTCCGTCTGGGACAGGTCCTCACCAATCTCATCTCCAATGCGGTCAAGTTCACCCACGAGGGCGAAGTTGTCATCAAGATCCGGCAGCAGAAGGACCTCGAAGCCCAGAATCAAATTCGCATCCGGGTCATCGACTCCGGCATCGGAATCACCCCCGAAAAGCAGGAAGAGATCTTCGACGCTTTCTCTCAGGAAGATAGTTCGACCACGCGAAAGTTTGGAGGCACCGGACTTGGCCTGGCGATCTCGAGCCGGCTCGTAGACTTGATGGGTGGAAACCTGATCGTGTCCAGTACACCCGGCAGCGGTTCCACGTTCGAGTTCACTCTTCCTCTGACACCCCGAGAACCTCCTTCACGACTGGGTTGGATGAGGGGAAAGAAGATCCTCCTCGCTCTTCATCATGCAACTGCTGCGCGCATTCTTGAAGGCACTCTCTCGAGCTGGGGGGCCCGGCCAATCCTGGCTCCGCGAGACGAGAATGACTCGTGTTCAAATCTCGTAGATCTCCATGAGACCTTTGATGCTGTCGTCATCGAGAGGAATCTGGCGGAATCCGGACACGAGCTCCTTCAATCCTTACGAGATGACCCCCGATGGGCCAACATCCCGGTATTACTGCTCAAGCATCATGAGCGGCGGGGCAGAGGCGTTGATCCCGAATCCGAGCTGGATTGCGTGATCATGAAGAAGCCATTCACCTTGGGCGATATTCAGGAGTCATTCGAAGAACTGTTCCGTCGCAAGAGTCCGACCGCGAACTCGAGAGCAGACACGAACAAAGAGATGGAAGATCTTCTTCCCTCACTTCGAATTTTGCTGGTAGAAGACAATGCTGTAAATCAAAAAGTCGCCGTTCGACTGCTGGAGAAGAGCGGCAACTCGGTCATCGTTGCCGGAAATGGACGGGAAGCACTGGAGGTTCTTGAATCCGGACAGCGGTTCGATCTCGTCTTCATGGACGTTCAGATGCCGGAAATGGATGGATTTCAAGCGACAAAAGCCATCCGGATTCGAGAGCGGGGGACAGGAGTCCATCTACCGATCGTTGCCATGACCGCTCACGCAGTCAAAGGAGATCGAGAGCGATGCCTCGACTCGGGTATGGATGATTATATCTCCAAACCCATCGACGCTCGTAAGCTCAAAAAAGTCGTCGCCTCCTACGCAGAACAGAAGAGACTGGACGACCCGGGTCCTCAGCTAGCCTGATCGACGACGCCCGCCATTGTGTTCAACAACCCCAATCGCAGACGGAGCTAGAAAGAAATGGAACTTCCCAAGAAGAAGATCCTTGCCGTTGACGACGACCAGGTAAACCTCCAGGTCTATGACGTGCTGCTCAGGAATGACTATGATCTTCTTAGCGTCAGTTCAGGAGCGGAGGCTCTTCAGGTCGCCGAAACCTTCAAGCCGGATCTCATCCTCCTCGACATCATGATGCCGGGGATGAACGGCTATGAAACCTGCAAGAAGATCCGGTCGGATCCGAGACTTCGGTTCGTCAAGATCATCCTGGTCTCGGCGGAATCCATGGTGAACGATCGTCTGAGAGGGTATGACGCGGGTGCCGATGATTACGTCACAAAACCCTTCTCACCCGATGAACTCCTGGCCAAGATACGGGTCACCATGCGACTAAAATCGGCGGAAGAAGTCGATCAGCTGAAGACCGACATCTTGAGCCTTCTGTGCCACGAGACCCGAACGCCTCTCAACTCCATCGTCGGTCCGGGAGAGATTCTCGCATCCGAAGAGCACATGGATGATCTGGCGAGAAAAGAACTGGCCAGCCTCGTTATCCTCGGTGCCGACAAGCTTCTCAGACTCTTTGAAAAGGTCTTGTTACTCTCACAGATCCGGGCAGGAAAACTGGAGTTTGAGGGCCTGCCCGTAGACCTCACCGAACTGATCGACGACACACTGGCTGAACTCAAGACGGAGATGAAACAAAAGGAGGTGCTTGTCGAGGTCGAGGCACCACCCGTTCTGGTGGCGATGGGTTGCGACAAGCATCTGCGGATCGTCTTCAAGTCGATCCTTCACAATGCCATTCGCTTCAGCCCGAAGAAGGGAGTGATCCGGGTATCGCTGAATCAGGAGGGAACCATGTCGGTTGTCGGGATCACCGACTTTGGGCCAGGAATCGAGCCTGAACATCTTCCCCACATCTTCGAGGAGTTTGCCGTTCGAAACGTCTTGAATCACAGCGAGGGAACCGGGCTCGGTCTGGCGATCAGCCGGGCCGTAGCAACCCATCTGGGAGGAGAGGTCTTTGTCCGGTCAACGCCGAACGTCTCCACCACCTTCACCGTAAGGTTGCCGATGGTGGAGACGGGCGTTCAAACCGACTAGCTCGCGATTAGAGACCTGGCGGCCTGGTCGGATAATAACCGGCCTGATTGTTGCCAAAGAGGTATCCCTGAGGCATGTAGCCTTCTCCCTGGACCAGCACTCCGATATCAACGGAAAGGTCAAGAGAGCTAGGATCGATCAGCAACGGATCCCAGAGACCCCAGAGGATGCTGTTGGTCCAGAGAATGCCATCTCCCCAGAGAATGCCGAGTCCCTGAAGATCCACGTTCCCCCAGAGAATTCCGCTCGACCAGGCGTAGCCCATTTCCACGCCGTTGTTGGCGACAATGCTATTACCATAAGTCTTATGCTTGTACGCGATGAGATTGTCAAGCCAGGGAGCACCACTCCCCCAGAGAATTCCGTTACTCCAGAGGATGCCATCGCCCCAGAGGATGCCGTTCCCCCAGAGAATGGAGTTGCCCCAGAGAAGTCCGTTTCCATACGTGAAGGCAGAACCAAACCATGTCTTCTTTCCGCCAATGTTTGCGTACGGTAGCAACCCACCGACAGCGGCCTCCGGCGAGGTCGCATCCAACCAGAAGCCACCATCACCGACCGAGTTCGAATTATCCCGGATGAACAGTGCAAGTCGGACCGCGCCCTCGGTGAGCAGGTAGCCATTTCCCTGGGCGAGAATGTTCGGCTTGCGCATCTTCTCTGCCGTATAGAGGAGAATGGACTTGATGGCATTGGGAGACAAAGACGGGTTCGCTTGAACCATCAATGCCACCGTTCCCGAGACCATGGGCGTTGCCATGGAAGTTCCGGAAAGACGAGTATATCCGTCATCGGATCCATCGGACAGTGGAACGGATAGCTCCGGGTAGTTCTCGGCAATGTGGCACCCCTGAGCCAGAGGACCGGCGATCTCATTGCCTGGAGCAACCAGATCGGGCTTGAATAGACCGTCATAGGCCGTCGGTCCTCGCGAGCTGAAGGTCGTGACGTCATCGTCGTCCCGGGCAACAGTGCCTCGCGTCTTGGTGGCACCCACCGTGATCACCCAAGGAGCACTTCCGGGCGAGTTGATTCCGCCCATGAGAACCTGGTCGTCACTACTTCCGTTATTACCGGCGGAGACAACCACCGTGATCCCGGCCTGAACCGCATACGCAGTGGCGATACAAAGAGGATCCTCGTAGAAGTGACTGAACACCGGCATTCCCAGGGAGAGATTGATCACCCGGATATTGTAGGCGTCCTTCTTGGAAATGCAGAAACCGATGGCGTTGATGACGTTCAGAAGAGAACCCGAACCATCCGGGCCCAGTGCCCTCAGGTTCAGGATGTTGGCCTTGGGCGCAACACCAACAAACGGAAAGTCTTCCTGGTCAGAGCGCGAGCCATTTCCGCAGGCGATACCGGCAACATGTGTTCCGTGCCCGAACTCGTCCTCACCAGCTCCTCCCGTTGGATCATGAAAATCAACGGAGTACACCCGGCTGGTGGTCCCTTGGTTCAGGAAATCCGGATGGTTCTTGTCAACTCCGGAGTCGATCACCGCGACCGTGACCCCGGATCCGTCCAGTTCCGTGTTCGGCTCAAGGTCTCGTACTTGATCGGCTCCGACAGCGCGAACGGAAACGCCCAGAGTTGAACGCACCGTTCGATTCGGAGTGATGTGCCGGACATCATCGTGGCTGGCAAGATCCAGGATTTCATCCCGGGTGAGTTCCATGATCGTGGCACCCATGAAAGCAAGATCATCGATCCAGGGTTGCTTTCGATCTTCCATCCAGCTCCGAAGCTCATTCAGAGCTCCAAAAGGGTCCGGATGATTCTCACGAACTGTTCCAACGATGACCCGGATCGGTCCGGTTGCTCCCGCATCCAGCTGATCCCGAAGATCCTTTGCGATCTTGTCTCGAGGGTTCTTTGCCGGAGGGTCCTGGGTCACATCGATACCAGCCAGGGAAGGACCGGCAAGGGACCTGGGGACCGCGGGTTCAGAGACCGTCCGGCCCGAAGCGAGTCTGACTGTCTGGGGGAGATCCGATCGTTTGAGAATCTCTCTGGAGTGAAGCTCGGGCCCAACCGTACTGTCCCAGCTCAGCCAACAGAAACCCAGGACCAACAGGCCACAGAGGATCCAGGCGGCCCGCCGGTGAAAAAATGATGTCCTCACTTAGATGCTCCTTGCGCCGTCACGAATCGACCCTGGAAGGGGATAGGAATCGACCGCGTAGTACGCTCACACCCGGACACGGAATCCCAAGGAGAAGAAGTAAGGGCAGACGTGATCCTGTGAGATCCGGGCTTAGACTTGGCAATGCTCATTTCGAAAAACTACGGGGTGAGCCACAGGGAAGGGGCTCCTGAGGCCTGACCAAGACTACTGCACTAACCCGCTAGCGGCAAGTCGTTTAGATCGTTCTTCTCAATTTGCACTGCCCCTTTTCTTGGGGTACACTCCTTTATGAGATCGAACCCCATTCGACCCGGAAACCCCGGTTCCAAACGCCTCTGCCTGCTTCTTTTCCCCCTCCTGGTGCTGAGCGCGAGCTGCAACGATTCCAGGACAGCTTCCCCGATTCGGCGCGAGAAAGCTCGGGAGGAAGAGAAAGCCGAGACCCTACCAACTCCTGGCGGCGAGCTTCGTCTACCGCTCGGGGGAGTCCAGATGCTCGACCCGGCAAAATCAACGAGCTTCAGTGAGAATCAGGTGATTCAACAGATCTTTCAGGGATTGGTGCGGTTTGATTCTCAGCTTCGGGTGGTTCCGGATCTAGCGAAGTCCTGGTCGCCGTCAGAGGATAGAAAAGTTTACACTTTCCTCCTTCATCCCGAGGCCAGGTTCCACAACGGAAGAACGGTAACCTCCGAGGACGTGGCCTACACCATTCGCCGCCTTCTCGATCGTCGCACTCGCTCCTCGGCCCGCGCTTATCTCAAGAGTGTTTTGGACGGGGGAGAGGAAGCAATCACCTGTCTCGACCCGCAACGGGTGGAAATTCGATTGAAGGAACCCGACAACGTCTTCATCAGCTTTCTGGCGATGCAGCACACCCGCATCGTGCCCCAAGAAGAAGCCGAAAAGCGAGATTTTCGTTTCCATCCCATCGGCAGCGGTCCCTTTCGTTTCATCTCCCATGAAAACAACGAGCTCGTTCTCTCCGCCTTTCGGGAAGCCCACCACAACCCACTTCTGGATCGAGTCGTGTTCATCGACGTGGATCGAACCAGGACGAGTGCCCTCCGGGAGGGTATCCTTGACCACGTCATCACCTCTCCAGGAGAAGCTCAAGGACTGAAGGGGTCCGGCGATTACACGTTGACCCGGGTTCCCAACCTCACCTTGCATTTTCTGGGATTCAATCAGGAGAAGCCGCCTTTTGATGACCTCCGGGTCCGCCAGGCGATCGCTCACGGCCTGGATCGAAACGCCTGTGAGGAAAGAACGCAAGGGCGGATCGACGCGGCGAAGACTGTTCTTCCTCCGGGAATGCCGGGCTACGACCCGACCTTTGATCCCTACCCGACGAACCGAGAAAAAGCCAGGAGCCTCCTCGCCGAGGCCGGATTCGGGGCGGATCAAAAAGAGTTCCCGAAGATCGAAATATTCGCCGGGCGCATCCCGGCTAAAGATATCGTCACCGAGCTTCTCATTCACGATCTTGCCGCCATCGGAATCGAGGCCACGGTGAAGGTCACGGACGATTACGGGGATTACCTTCGAGGTTTGCCCGGATGTCAGGCGGCGATTCTCGGGTGGGGCGCCGACTACCCGGACCCGGAGAACTTCTTCACCAGTTTGTTTCGCACCGGAGCGACCCACAACTTCATGAATTACTCCAATGAAGACCTGGATGATCTCATCGATGAAGGACGACGGGGAACGAACAAGGTGAATCGAGCTCAGGTCTACCGGGAGGCGGAGAGGATCCTGCTCTCCCAGGATTGCGTCATCGTGCCCATGTATCACGACGCAGCTCTTCACTGCGTGCGAAAGTCGGTGAACGGACTTGCCATCAACGCGCTTGGAACCTACTACACCCGCCTCGATTCAGTCTGGATCAGCGACGGGGGAGCTTCCCGACTAGCACTCCGCGGGAATCTCCGTTCCAGTGCCGGTGGCCGGGATGCGGACCTCGAACGAGGTTCCTCGACTGCAGTCGCTCTCGAAGGTAATGGTGCCCTGGTGGGCGGTGACGATCTGATGACAGATGTCGAGCCCAAGTCCGGTTCCCGTGTCGTCCTTGGTCGTAAAAAACGGCTCGAAGATCTTGGTCCGGATGTCCTCGGGAATACCCGACCCATTGTCCGAAACCCGTAGCACCGCTGCAAGCCCATCCGAGGCGACCTCGACCTTCACCCGTCCCGCCCGGTCTGCGGGCATGGACTGTGCCGCATTCTTGATCAGGTTGATGATGACCTGCTGGATCTTGTCCCGGTGAAAAAGAGCTTGAACGTTCTCATCTACGACGGTCTCGACTTCGACGGTGCGCACGTCATTGTCATACCGGAGAAGCTGGAGAGTTTCCCTCACGATGTCCGCAAGCGAATCTTCCATGAGAGCAAGATCTTGGTTTCTTGCCTGGGAGAAATCCCGGATTTCCTTCACCATCCGGTGAATCATGGTAAGAGAGTTCTTGATGATACTCACCTGTTTCGTCAAGAATTCATCCTGCTGGTACCGCTCGAGAATGACCTCGGAAATCGCCATCGTTCCCAGCTGATTTCCAATCTCATGAGTGAGGCCTGACACCAGCCGCCCGACCGAAGCAAGCCGCTCTTTGCGCAGGAGCTCATCGGTAAGCGCCTGGTTCTTCTGGCGAAGTACATATGTTTCATGAGCGTTGAGAATGGTGAGGAGGAGGTCCTCCTTTTCCCAGGGCTTGTAGATGAACTTGTAGACGTTCCCTCGATTGATCGCATCGATGATCGCATCCACATCGGTGTAGGCCGTCAAGACCATCCGGACTGATTCCGGCCATTTCTCCCGGACCTTGACCAGGAAATCCACGCCCTGCATCTCGGGCATCTTCTGGTCGGTTATCACGACTGGAATGGGATCACTTTCCTTTTCCAGTAGCTCGAGTCCTGCCTGAGCCGAGCTCGCGGTGAACACCTTCAGGTCGCGGCGGAACGTTCCTCGAAAGATCGTGAGGTTCTGTTCTTCGTCGTCAACGATGAGGACGCGCGGTTTCATCTTGGGTTTCTTATCCATCTCTCTGATTTTTCTTTCAAGGGTTGTCGTATTCACTTCACAAGAGAAGCGAGCCTCGAAGCTCACTTGACTAGCAAGAAGCCGCCTCATGAAAACCTGAACGAGGGGGCAGTTCCTCAGGCTTTTCCTTCATCGGAATCTTCACGGAAAAACAACTTCCTTCGCCGATCTGACTCCGCACGTCGATGACCCCTCCGTGCTGTTCAATGATGCCGTAGGTAATGGAAAGGCCAAGACCTGTTCCCTCCCCGACGTCTTTTGTGGTGTAGAAGGGTTCAAAGATCCGATGAAGATCATCCGGGTTGATCCCGCATCCGCTATCTTCAAACTCCACGACCGCATGATGATCAACCATGCGGGTCCGGATCTGGATGGTCCCTTTTCCTTTGATCGATTGCTCAGCGTTCGAGAGAAGGTTCATGAAGACCTGATTGATCTGGGCAGGCCGGAATTCAAAGTCCGGAATGACCCTGAAGTCCTTTTCCAGCCGAATTCGGCCGCTGAGCCGATGTTTCATCAGATTCAGCGACCCCTCGATTCCTTCATGGATGTTTGCTCGCTTGAGTTCAGCCTCGTCAAGGCGACTGAAGTTGCGAAGATCTCGAACGATGACGGTAGCCCGACGTGCTCCTTCGCCAATCGTCGCGATCAATTCGTCCAGACTCTCCACCATCTCGTCGTACTCGATCTCCTCCTTGAAGCAGTCGATGTCTTGTCGATCGGTCTGCGTGAGACTGGCTAATCCATCAAACCTGACAAGAAGTTCTCTCAGGTCCGTCACCGAATCTCGAAGAGGACCAAGACCGTTGTAGATGAAATTGAGCGGGTTATTCAATTCATGAGCAACCCCCGCAACGAGCTGGCCAAGGGAAGCCATCTTCTCCGAGTGAATCAGCTTGGCCTGAGTGTCTTTGAGATCATCCATTGCCGTCACCAGGTCCGAGTTCGCACGAGCCAGGTCCTTGGTCCTCTTCTCGACCTTGACCTCCAGACCACGATTCAGGTCTTCGATCTCGTTCAAGTTCTTGTGAATTTGAACCGCCATGTGATTCAGGTTGTCCGCCAGGACGGAAATCTCATCCGTCACTTGAACTTCAATCCGGTGACTCAAATCACCCTTGGCATAGCGAAGAGCCCCTTTGGCCACACCCTCGATCGGTTTGGTGATCCGCCGCGCCAGGAAACGAGAAGAGAAGATGCCCAGCGACAAGGCCACTGCCCAAAGAAGTAGAAGGCGATGGCGAAGGGCGGCGATCTCCTCATAGATCGCCTCGAGGGAAAGACCAAGAAGGACCGTTCCCTCCGTCGACAATTGACCATCCACTTCGTCGATATAGGACACAGGAAAGGCAATCGTCATGATTTGTTGACCCACGGAGGAATCGTTCTGTTCCTGGCAAAACCAGGGGCTTTCCTCGGTAGGCTGCCAGTCCGGGACGTAAGTATCTTCGCTCTCGATGTCAAACCGGGAGTCAAAGGCTACTGGCTTCTCAACTCGGTCCTTGTCGAAGACCGCAAGGTAGATGATGTCTTCCCCTTGAGCGATGGCAGCCGACTCCTGAACCAGGTCGACCCAGTCGTTGGCGAGAAGAGAGTTCACCGAACTCGCCGCCACGTTTCGGGCAATTGCCAGGCCTCGCTTTCGTTCCTGCTCTCTCAGGACTTCGGTCTGGCTGGACATAACGATCCCCATGACCGCGGTCATGGTCAGAACGACCAAACCGGATGAATGCAGCAGAAACTTGTGCCGAAGACGCATTTACAGCCCTCAACCAGACGGGAAACAAGAGGAAATACTTCTCGTCTCCTATCGGCAGGGTATCACCTTAAGCTTGAGCGCATCTCCAAACGGGGAAACGACATCCGGGAGAAGCCGGGAGCCTGTTTCTACTTCCGGCATTCTCCCGATCTGGCGACTTCAGAGAGAGTCGTAGGCGATCGCAACTTGCTCGATCA
>JAJDCM010000248.1 GCA_029260825.1 Planctomycetota bacterium
CGGTTTCTCGGGGGTGGGGCTGCTGGACAAGAGACCGAGGCACTTTGGGTTTGTCCGGGGTTCGATGGTCCTTCTTGGGAAGGGGCGATTCGCGGCCAAGGGGGATGGGGAAGGTGAACTCTCTGACGATTTTTGGACGCTGGGTTATTCACCATGCGCGCCTGACCTTTCAACGTCCCATGGCAGGAGGAAGAGAGTTTACCTTCACCATCACCCTTCCCGAGAAACCCTCCCCCCAAACAACCCATCCACCCCCAAACAAACCCAACTCCCTCGCCCTCTCAATCCAGCACTCCCCCCCCCCGAGAAACCCGAACCCTCAACTTGACTCGCCCGAGTCCCCTTTACTCGAGAACCGTGCCAGAGGCTCGGCGACCCCATCGTTTGCGTTGACCGCTCGGCCAAGCACAAACAAGAGATCCGACAATCGATTGAGATAAGCGATTGCTTCGGGAGTAACCGATTCTACTCCGGAGAGCCGCACCACTGCTCGTTCTACCCTCCGGGCAATCGTGCGCGCGTAGTGAAGCCTTGCTCCCACCTCCGAGCCACCCGGAAGAACAAACTCCTCAAGAGGTGGCAACTGGGTTTGAATCCGATCCAGGTGACCATCCAGAACCTTGATGTGGTCCTTGCTCGTACGCGGAACATCAACGTCAGGAGGACTCGCCAGATCACAACCCACCACGAAGAGAGTGTTCTGAATCTCTCCAAGGATCGCATCGACCTCCGGTGAAAGAGAGCTGGAGCGAATGACCCCAAGATAGGAGTTGAGCTCATCCGCATCCCCATAAGCGCCCACCCGAAGGGAAGCCTTCGAGACCCGAGAACCACCAACAAGAGCCGTCAGGCCCTTATCACCTGTTTTTGTCGTTACCTTGGATATTCGCATGGGGTCAACCAACCTGAGAAATGGGCCACCTTGAAGGTGCAAAAGAATCAAAAGCCAGGGACGTGATTAACGCAACCCGACCTTCGCCTGTCAAGAAGCACCGGCTTTCCCGAAACCTTATTCGTCCCGGCTTTGCTGGCCCCGCTTCTCAAACGCAGGAATCGGCCTGGGGATTGCTTCGGCAGGGGCTGTCCAGGGCGCAATGGCCCGGTCATAATGCTCGGAGGGATCTTCTACCGGCGGCCACGGTACGGGCTTGCGGGGGTGAGAGTTCGACCCTTCACCGTCGATCAACTTCTGGACCTCGAGAAGACCGTCCATCAAAGCCTCGGGACGCGGGGGGCACCCCGGAACATAAACATCGACCGGAATGACCCGGTCGATGCCTTGGAGAGTCGCATAATTATCATAGAAACCGCCGCACGCGGCGCAGGCTCCCATCGCCACCACCCACTTGGGCTCGCACATCTGGTCGTAAATCCGACGCAGAATAGGAGCCATCTTGTAATTGACGGTTCCGGCAACGATGAGAAGATCGCTCTGGCGGGGTGAGAACCGCACAACCTCCGCCCCAAATCGGGCGAGGTCGTGCTTGTTCGACACCACCGCCATGAACTCGATCGCACAACAGGCCGTGCCAAATGGCATGGGCCAGAGACTGTTCTTACGCCCCCAGTTACGGACCTGATTGCCGAAGTCCTTCAACTTTGTCGTGAAGAAAGACCCGGGGCGCTTGTCACTGATACCCTTCAATTCCATAAGTACGTCCTGTTGCTTTGACGATCTCGATAGAACAACTCTTGCACTACTTGGCGGAGGCCTCGGCCCTCTCTTCGTTCTCGCTTGTATCGAAGAAGATGGCACCGTCTCGGACACGCACCTTGATCGTGCTCGTGCCCTCGAAATCGCCTCGAAGAATGGACTCGGAAAGTGGATCTTCCACGAGCTTCTCGATATTCCTCTTGATGGGACGCGCGCCGTAGGCCGGATTGAATCCAGTCTCCACGATGTGCTCGCGAGCCTGATCTGTCAAGGTCAGCTCGACGCCCTTGGCTCGAAGCCGAGCCGTCACATCGATCATCTCGATGGAGACGATCTTCTTCAAGTCTTCCTTTTCAAGACCCTTGAAGACGATGATCTCATCAATACGATTCAAGAACTCAGGCCGGAAATGACGCTCGACCTCTCGGTTCATCATGGACTTCATCTTTTCGGCGCCAGCCCCGGAATTGGTCTCGTGGAAACCCAACGAACCCTGGCTCTTGACAACTTCTGCGCCGATGTTCGAGGTCATGATCAAAACAACATTTCGGAAATCGATGTTGCGACCAAAGCTATCCGTCAACCGACCTTCTTCCATGATCTGGAGAAGCATGTTGAAGACATCGCCATGAGCCTTTTCGATCTCGTCCAGGAGCACAACGGCATAAGGTCGGCGACGAATCTTTTCGGTCAGCTGACCGCCTTCTTCGTAACCAACATAACCAGGAGGCGCACCCACGAGCCTGGAGACATTGTGCTTCTCCATGTACTCCGACATGTCGACGTGGATCAGTGCCTCTTCCTCGCCAAACATGACCCGAGCCAATGACTTGGCCAGGTGGGTTTTTCCAACACCAGTCGGGCCGAGGAAAATGAAACTTCCGATCGGACGACGAGGATCCTTCAAACCGGAGCGTGAACGTCGGATAGCCTTGGAGATGGCGATGACCGCCTCCTCCTGGCTGACCACGTTGCGGTGAAGTTCCTTTTCGAGCTGGAGAAGTCGCTCGGACTCGCCCTTCTCAAGGCGGGTGAGCGGTATGCCCGTCATATTCGAGACCGTCTCGGCGATGATCTCATCATCAACGTTCTCGTTGATTTCCTTCATCGAATCGAGCCAATCTCGCTGGACCGCCTCTTTCTTCTTCTTGTGGCGGTAAGCATCGTCTCGAAGACTCGCTGCCTGCTCGAAATCTTGCCGAGCAACCGACTCGTCTTTCTGCTTCTCGAGAGCTCGAATCTCATCATCGATGTCCTTGAGATCCGGCGGTTGAGTCATCGCCTTCAGACGGACTCGAGAGCCCGCTTCGTCAATGACATCGATCGCCTTATCCGGAAGGAATCGGCCGGTAATATAGCGCGAAGACAACTCAACCGCTGCATCGAGAGCGGACTCGGTGTACTTCACCCTGTGGTGAGTTTCATATCGCTCGCGCAAACCCCGAAGGATTTCCATCGCTTCGGCCTTGCTCGGCGGCTCGACCATGATGGTCTGGAAACGGCGCTCGAGAGCTCCGTCCTTTTCGATGTACTTTCGGAATTCATCGAGAGTCGTGGCTCCAATGCACTGCACCTCACCACGAGCAAGAGCTGGCTTCAACACGTTCGACGCGTCGATCGCCCCCTCAGCACCACCGGCGCCAACCAGGGTGTGAAGCTCATCGATGAAGAGGATCACGTTCTTGGAGCGACGGACTTCTGTCATGACCGCCTTGATGCGCTCTTCGAACTGACCCCGATACTTTGTACCGGCAACCATCATGGCAAGGTCAAGAACCACGATCCTCCGCTCCCGGAGAAGTTCCGGAACACTCCCGCGCACCACATCCTGAGCAAGACCCTCCACGATGGCGGTCTTCCCCACACCAGCTTCGCCAAGCAAAACCGGGTTGTTCTTGGTTCGACGAGAGAGGATCTGAATGACCCGCTCGATCTCTTCTTTACGCCCGATGACCGGATCAAGCTTTCCTTCGCCCGCGAGCTCGGTGAGATCACGTCCAAAGGCATCCAGAGCAGGAGTCTTGGACTTTGCCGGAGTCCCACTTTCCTTCTCTTCTTGTTCCGGAGGAAGCTCGGCGCCCAGGAATTCGAGCACTTCTTCCCTCACGTCTTCAAGCTTGATGCCAAGGTTCATCAGAACCTGAGCGGCAATCCCGTCGTTCTCACGGATCAGCCCGAGCAAAAGGTGCTCGGTACCAATGTAGTTGTGACCGAGGCTAGCCGCCTCGTCCAAAGAGAGCTCAAGAACCTTCTTCGCCCGTGGCGTGAAGGGGAGCTGCCCCATGGTGACCGTCGAGGGTCCGTTCTTGACGATCTTCTCGATCTCAAGACGGATTTTCTTCAAATCGACATTCATGTTCTTGAGTACGTTCGCAGCGACTCCGCTGCCTTCTTTGACGAGGCCGAGCAAGATGTGCTCGGTCCCGATGTACTCGTGATTAAACCGTTGAGCTTCCTGGCGAGCGAGACCCATCACCTTGCGCGCCCGGTCAGTAAATCGATCAAACATTCAATCCACCTCGAGCCAGATTCCTGGAGACTAAAGTTGCTTACCCTTAACCCTGATGAGACGGCCACAAGCAGCTTTCAAGCAGCTTCAATTTGTGGCCGGTGCCAAATCTCTTGGCATCTCTGGACACTTCTTAGAACTGAACTGAACGGATCACCGGAGACCTCATGAGTTCCCTCCACCCATCATATAGGGTAAAAAATCATGGAGTCCTGACAAGGTTATCGACCTCCATCAACCCGGATTCACACCGAATCCGGCGGAGCAGCGACATCCCCTGGGCCCCGGCTTGCCTGCCCGAAAACTCAATTCTGCAGGTGTTTCCGCAGAAACTGGGCCCGAACGACGTCCCGATCCTGCGGATCGAGATCCTTTCCCTCAAGCTTTTGCAGGTGAGCCGGTTGTGTCAGGATGAACAGTTCGTTGACCCGACTGATGCGAATGTCCGAGAGAAGACCTAAGTTCACGCCAAGGCGTACCTTCGAGAGAAGATCCATGGTTTCTTCCGAACTGATTGTCTGCGCGTTCTGAAGAATGCCAAAAGCCCTCGAAACGGTGTCCTTTAAACGTGTTCGGTTGTCTTCGATCATACGATCCCGAACCTTTCGCTCGTACACAATGATTCTCGGCACCAAGGACTTGAACCCTTGAATAATCTCTTCCTCACTCTTCCCCAGAGTCACCTGGTTCGAGATCTGGTAGAAATCCCCAAATGCCATTGTGCCTTCGCCGTAGAGCCCTCGAACGGCCAGATGGATCTTCGAAACCGCCTGAAAAACCTTTTGAATCTGCTTGGTCAAAACCAGGGCTGGCAGATGAAACATGACTGAAACCCGCATTCCGGTCCCCACATTCGTCGGGCAAGCCGTGAGAAATCCCAGTCGGGAATGAAAAGAATACGGGACCAATTCCGCCAATCGGTTGTCGATGTCATTAACGAGCTCCCAGGTCTCATCCAGCTGGAGACCGGAACGCAGGACCTGAAGCCTCAGATGGTCCTCCTCGTTGGTCATGACACTCACCATCTCTTCGGCGGTGTAGGCAACCCCACGGTCTCCATCCATATTCACGTGCTCCCGGCTGATGAGATGCCTCTCCATCAACAGGAGGCGGTCGAGCATGGAGGCCTCTTTGAGGTTCCTGTATTCGAGACCGAGCTTTCCAGCGAGGTCCCTAATCCTTTGGTGTAGATAAACTTCAAGAGTCTCCCGGGATTCGGAGTTCATGCGGGAGACGAACGAATACCCGTCCACGTTTCGAGCGAGGCGAATCCGGCTCGAAATCACGATGTCGGATTCAGGCCCCGTCCCTCGGAGCCATTCACCACCACTCGAGGAAAAATTACGCGGTTTCATCCTGGCCTTCCTCTTCGCCCTGGATGATCTCCTTCAAGCGATCTCTGAGCTGGGCCGCTCGCTCATAATTTTCTGTGCGAATGACATCTTTTAGCTCCCGTTCGATCTGCTCACGCTCTCGCTGCACGTTGACCAGGGCTTCAGCCGCGGGCGGGACCTTGCCCCGATGCTCAGCGGGGGAAACCCCTTGAATCCTTTCGATCAAGGGAGTCAGCCCCTTTTCAAAGTATGCATAGTCGCCAGAACAACCGAGTCGACCCTTCACTCGAAACTCGTGAAACGTGATGCCACAGGACGGGCACTTCATCCCCAGGAGTTCATCGGGGATGACCTCGGTCGCGGGCTCAAAGGCTGGAGTGATCACGAGCTCGGTCTCGGCCTTGGCAGGTTTGGACCCGACGGATAGCTTCTGGGCGCAAAGCTCACAGAGATGGCTTTCCCGAGGGACTTTATCGACGATCTCCGTCAAATGAACGGTGGCAACGTTCTTTTGGCAGTTCTCGCAAGTCGAATGCATAACAAGGCCCTCATGTCGATGCTCCCGACCAACCTTGTCTGCCAGCCAACCCGACCCTCAGAAAGTTGGTTCAGGTGGAAACCGGAGCCCTCCGGTCGGAAGAACTCAAAACCGAGGATTGAAGACGCTCGAAGTCCTCAATCCGACCCGGTGAATTGCGCCTTTTATAGCATACTTTACAGCGACAAGCGCCCTTCGGGCCAGCTCCTAGGGGCCGGTCGAAACTCGCTGCCTTGCTTCCAAAACAAAGGACCGAAACGCCTCTCCCCGTTCGACAAAATTTTCGAACATCCCGTAGCTCGCGCAGCCGGGAGAAAGAAGAACCGTACCGCCGGGAGCCGCAAGACGCAGGGACTCCTCGCAGGCCTCCTCAAAAGTGCCGGCCGAGAAAAGGCTCATCGAAACGTCGCCCCCGGCTAGCCTCTCGGAGAACCCCCGCCGCAGACGCTCCTCCGTGGCTCCCAAAAGAATCACCCCCGCCGCATGATCCATCGCAGTATCGACCAGTCCGTCGAGAGAAACTCCTTTGTCGTAACCACCTGCGATAAGAATCAACTTCGTACCCGCCAGCGCCGTCATCGCGGCCATGGACGATTCAGGAGTCGTCGCCACCGAGTCGTTGTAGAAGGAGACACCCTCCACCAACCCAAGATCTTCAAGACGGTGAGGAACTCCGGGAAACGCCGTCGCCGCCTTCGCAATCCCCTTACAGGTTGCGCCAAGCTGCCAGGCCGCTCCCGACGCAGCCAACATGTTCAGACGATTGAACTCCCCGAGCAGCTTGAGGCCGGCGAGAGGAAAAAGGTCCTGGACTCCAGATTCCTCCTCAAGCACGGCTACATGGCGCTCCCGATCGAGCCTGAGACCGCCCCCCGATCCGACTCGCCCCGTGAAAGGAAGGACCCGTCCTCCCTCGACTCCTTCCGGACCAAAAAGGGCGAGCGTTTCATCATCGGAGAAAAGGATTCGAATATCTTCAGGGCATTGATGACGAACGATCGTCCTCTTGGCATCGACATAGGAATCGAAGGTACCGTGGCGGTCCAGATGATTGGGAGAGATGTTGGTGACCACCGCGACTCGCGGGGAGAAACAGGCCGAATTCAAGGCGTCGAGCTGAAAGCTCGAAAGCTCAAGCACCACCCGGTCATCCTCTTGAATCTCGGCAAGGTGAGACAACAGGGAGACCCCGATGTTGCCCCCCACCCACACCCGATGACCCGAATATTCGAGCATCGACGCCGCAAGGCTCGTGGTGGTGGATTTCCCGTTGCTCCCGGTAATGCAGGCAAGGTGACGCGAAGGACAGCGGGCAAGAAACAGTCGGATCTCGGTCGTAACAAACACCCCGGCTTTTCTTGCGGCTGTGAGATGAAACGAATCCCGCGGAACCGCGGGGCTTGCCACGATCAGGTCCACATCGCAAAAGTCCTTCTCCCGGTGTTTCCCAAGAACGACCTCGATCGGAGAACCTGAAAGCTGAGCGAGAGACGAAGCCAATGCCTTCTCGCCCTTGAGGTCCGTCACAAGAACGCGACAACCAAGAGATGAAAGGTAGAGAGCGGCGCCAAGACCTCCCCCGAAAACTCCCAATCCGGCGATGGTCACCCGACGTCCCTTTGGGTTCTTGAAGAACTCGAGCTCGCGAGAAAAATCTGCCATCGAATCCCCGGAATGAAGACTCAGGTTTATTTCTCCTCTTTCAAACGCTTCTTCTCGAGATCCTTCGCCATCTCCTGGCTCCGCTGAATGATCTTGGAAAGATCCTCCGGGCTGAGACCGGCCTCATCTGGCTCCGGTGGGATCAGGATCAGCGGGTACTCGACCTCCCTTCGATCGGTCAAAGTGAAGGGATAGACAGCCTCGAAAAAAAGGCCGATCGGGAAATGCTGGTACCAGGGCGCCTTGAATTCTTCTTCCACGACAAAGGTCTGATGACCTTCCTTTTCGAGGACAATACGCCGGGTTCCGTAGAAAACAAAGGGGACTTCGAGAGGGGTTACGCCGATTCGCTCTTCATCGAGAAAGACGACCGCCTCTGCCGGGTCAGAGCGGATCATGAGACGACGCTCGACGCAGCCGGCTCCCAGGAGAGAAAAGACGGCTAAAACCGAGACAAGGCATGCGCGATTCGGCAAGGCCATCCCCATGAATAACGAAGGAAGGAGGGAATGCGAGAAAAGCGGAGAGGCCGGGATTCGAACCCGGGGACCGGTGTTAACCGGTCAACACATTAGCAATGTGTCGCAATCGACCACTCTGCCACCTCTCCGGTCACGGCGAGATTCTACATATTGGTCCTGTGAATCAGAACTGGTTGCGAGAAAAAAGTGGCGGAGGGTGTAGGATTCGAACCCACGGGAGGTCGTGAAACCCCCAACGGTTTTCAAAACCGTCGCATTCGACCACTCTGCCAACCCTCCGCGTGAATCTTCATTCATCCGCAACGCAGGTAGCGTCCTGAGTCAGAATTATCGTCTCATGATTCAGGCACCAGCTCAGGATTCCCTGGCTCAGGGTTCCCCTGTCTGGTCCGGAGGATTCAATTACTTTTCATCACCTCGTTCAA
>JAJDCM010000249.1 GCA_029260825.1 Planctomycetota bacterium
CAACGTCGACTAGGCGAGAGAATCGGCACTCACCTGAGGTTTCACAACCTGTGTTTGGTTTGAAGATCCACGACAAGCCGACACACAAACGAGACCTCAGGTGAGAATTCCATCTCCTTTCAAGCAGCGTGGCCCCCTCAGCGCATAGACAGACCCGGTGTGGGATCCGAACCATACCCAGTCCCCACAAACCGTCGCCGAGCTCCACACCCGATCTCCCACGTCATGAGCCCAGACGATCCGCCCATCCCCCTGCTCAATGCAATAGAGGTGTCCGCTGCTCGACCCTACGTAAAGCCGGTCCCCTGCCAGCGCGGCCGAGGCCAGGACAGCCCCCTCCAGGTTCGTCTTCCAAAGAACGGCACCATCCGTGAGGGAAAGAGCGTAGAGGAATCCGTCGTAGGACCCCACAAAAACAGTATCTCCCCTTACCGCTGGAGAGGCGAAGACCTTGTCCCCGGTCCGAGTTCGCCACTTCACGTCCCCTTCCTCACGAGATAGGCAATAGATGCTTCCATCATCAGATCCAATCAAGGCCCAGTCACCCACCACCGCTGGTGATGAGAACGTTACATCACCGGTCTCAAAGCTCCATCTCTCCACTCCTGTTTCAAAGTCAATCGCATGAACCTTGTGATCCATTGATCCGATGAACACAAGATCCTTCGAAATGGCCGGAGACGAGAGGATGCCGCCCCGTGTAGCATAGCGCCACACCACATCGCCGTCTTGAGCAGAAAGACAATAGACGTCATGGTCGAACGCCCCAAAAACAACTCGTCCTCGAGAAAGGGCTGGTGACGACTGTTGGCCACCCTCTCCAAGGCTCCTCGACCATTTCTCTTTGCCCGTCTTTGCATCCACGGCATGGAAGCGATTGTCGTCGGCTCCTAAATAGACAAGACCATTTTCGACCGATGGTGACGCTCGAACCAACCCGCCAACAGGAAACTGCCAGAGCTCGGTTCCCAGCTCGGCGTCGAGAGCAAAGAGCCGAGAATCAAAGGTCCCGACAAAGAGCCGACCATCGACGAGTGTTGGAGTGGACTCCACCTTCCCTCCGGTTGCAAATTCCCACGCCAACACCGGAGCATCGATCTTCGTTGCTTGCCCGCTTTGCCCTGAACGGAGTAGGTCCCCCCGAAACATGGTCCATTCTCCGGCTCCTGTCACTTTGCGAGTCATCACCCTCTACTTTGCTTTGGCGGTTCGAGAACTCCAGGCCGTCTCATGGGCCTGAGGTCAGAACGGATCCCAACTTACTTGATTCGGTCGAAGTCCCGGATGAACCGGGACAGGTCGTCTCGGTAGAGTTTCATCGATGGCGGATGGGTGTACATCATGTGCCCGGCCTCGTAATACGCAACACGGATTCGCTGACGGGCCTCTTTTGGAACATCAAGGTGCTTGATGTAATAGTCAGTTGTGAAGTAGGGCGTAGCCAGATCGTAGTAGCCCTGCTGAACAAGGACGCCCAGACCCGGGTTCATCTTCATGGCATGTGCCAGGTCAGGGAGAACATTGGGGAAAGGTGGGGCAAAGACGCCACTTGTCCCCGGTTGGGCATGTTTCCAGTCCCACGTTCTCCAAGCATCGGCCATGATGACGTAGTCGTCTTCGACGGTTACACCGAGTTCGCGGCGATAGTAGTCGTTAAAGCCCGCGGTGAGTGCGGGTCCGATCGAGGGAAAGAAGGGATCGTAATCCTGGCTCTCCGAAAGTGGGTTCAGGGAAGGTCCGGTAAAGCGTGAATCGATCCGCCCGACAACCATCTCGTCGTCGCGAAAGAGTTCTTGAAGAAACTGGTTATGGGTAACCCGAAGGTCGGCTCGAAGCCAGAAATTCGCGGTTGTTCCTGTATATCGGGCGAGCCTGGAAGCGATTGCTTGTCGATCCGTCGCCGGAAGGGTGTAGCCACCTAGCAGCCCCATCAGGTATTCGTTCATCGAGAATTTCTCGACCTCGGACAGAAAGGTGCGCAGGTCCTCCGGCCTTTTCTCGATCCGGTTGTGATACCAGGCGGTCGCGGCAAGGCCGGGAAGGTACAACGCGTGGGGAAGATCATTTCCGACGCCGTCTGCGCCGAGTGCAAAATGCATGAACGGAGAGACCAGGATGACCCCGTTAACGCTCATGCGGTGCTTTGAGGAAAGGTTGTAGGCCAATCCCGGAGCACGGATCCCACCGTAGCTCTCCCCCAGAATGTACTTTGGAGATCGCCAACGTTCGTTCCTGGTCACCCAGGCAACGATGAAATCGGAAACCGAGCGGATGTCCTGATCAACACCCCAGTGATCTTCGAGCTTTTCGTCACCGAGGACTTTTGAGTATCCGGTACCCACGGGGTCGATCATCACGATGTCAGTCAGGTCAAGCACGGAGTAGGCGTTATCGACGATGGAGACGGGCGGCGGTGGCGTAAAGCCTGGATCGCTCACTTCGACTCGTCGTGGCCCAAGGATACCCATGTGGAGCCAGATCGACGAGGAACCCGGCCCCCCGTTGAATGCAAAGAGAACCGGCCTCTTTGTGGGGTCGGAAACATCTTTCTTGAGATAGGCAGTATAGCCAAAGCGTGCCCTCGGATTTCCCCCGTCGGTTCGCAAGATCAACCAACCGGCGTCAGCCGAGTAAGGCACGGTGACACCGTTGATCTCGATCTCGTGGCTCGTCAAGATCGACTTGTCCGTAGCCTTGACGATTCCCTGCTTCTGCGGAACTTCTTCGGCCTGGACGACGTCAAGAAAGATCAATGACATCATGGCAAGAACCCACACGAATCTCAGCATCAGTCTCTCCGTTCCGGGTTCTAGTTTCTTATGAAGGGAAATGTTCCCGAAGTATATCGAAAGATGACCTTGACTTAGTCTGATTTCTAGTTTAAATTGAAACTATGATTATGATCAACATTCACGAAGCAAAGACTCACCTGTCCCGCTACTTGAAAGAGCTGAAAACGGGCCAGACCATCATTATTTGCAAGCACAACGTACCGATCGCCGAGATTCGGGGTCTCGATCAGCAGCCGACGACTCCCCGCCCGATCGGTCAAGCCAAAGGAGAGTTCGTCATTCCCCAGACGTTCGACGATCCTCTTCCGGACGACCTTCTCGACTCATTCCGCGGTGAGGACGGATGAAAATCCTCCTGGATACCTGCACCTTCCTCTGGATCCTCCTCGACGATCCCAAGCTCCCCTCAAGGGCACGGGAGCTCTTCGCAGACCCGGAAAACAAGGTCTTCATGAGCTCGATCTCAGCCTGGGAGATCGCGATCAAGCACAGCCTGGGACGCCTATCTCTTCCCCAGGCCCCGACCGAGTACATCCCGACTCAACGCAAACACCACCAGATCGAAGCACTGTCCCTCGATGAAGAATCGGCCCTCGCAATCGACCGACTTCCCGACTTGCACCGAGATCCATTCGACCGGGCGCTGGTGGCCCAAGCGATCACTCACGGACTCACGCTTCTCACCCCCGATCCCCTGGTGCACCAGTACCCCGCCCGTTGCACCTGGGCGTGAGAAAAACGGGAGTTGGCTCAAAGATCAGATCATTCGCCGTGACAACCACGGCATTCGTCACGCCGAGCTGCCCTTGAGGGGAAGCGGTATCGATCACAAATCCCTGAACCGTGAACTTCACTCTTCTTCCCACGCCTTGCGACAAATCAACTACGCCATCTATCGATTTGCCGGTCATCCTCGCGTCGCAACGACCAAGGCGGCACCTTATGGCGTGGGGAGGACCTGTTTCTCGACTCCGTTGAATGGAGGTCAACCCGCCGCCACATGGAGCACCTTTTCTTTGACAGGGATCTTTGGCGTTCCTACGTTTGCCTCGAGTCTTGCCCCAGCAACTCTCCTTAGTTCGTCCCCTGCGCCATCGCGCGTGACGGGGGTTGGATGACATTGATCGATAAGGAGTCAAAGCGATCAACCAAAACAGGCCACAGTGGATCGAGGCACAAAAGCCTCAGGAAAGACGAGAATTCCATAAGAGAATCTCCATGGTTATTTTCCCTTCCAAGGTTCTGCTGATGTGATCGAACCTCAGTCGATGGCGTAGCCCGGATCCTCTCGATGCGCAGCCCACCATGCCAGAGCCTTTTCGAGAAGCTGCGGGTCCTGGGTCGACCAGTTCTGGTTGGTGATCTGCCCCAGGATGAACGCACTTCTCCGGCGCATGGGGACCGGGATCGGGAGGGAAGTAAAGTCACGGGGCCGTTCGTTCTTTTCGCCCATCTTTTCGAATTGCTCCTCCATTTCGAGCTTCTCTTCGGCGGTCATGAAGGAGTAAAACGTCTCCAGGTGCCGGAGCCCTTCCGGCGGAAAGGGGCGATCATCGAGAAGGAAAGTTCCCAGGGCGCGAACCGCCAATCGATGAACTCGAGGCGTGACCTTCCCTGGACGTCCCTCGGGAGTCATGCGCAATGCCTCAATTACGCTGGTCAACCGAGGGCTGACGACATACCGAGCGGTATGAAGCCGATGATCCAAAAAGCAGGGAAGAGTCTCGGCCAGCTCTCGGGACATCTCGTGCTCCAGCATCCGGATCTTCTCGTACGAATCCGCTCGGGCCGTCGAGGAATCAGCCACTGCCTCCCTGAGGTTGATGAGCCGCTCGAACCGGTTCATCCCCTTTTCAAGGGCATCGTGGGCATCGTGATAGGCAGTCTTACCTTCAAGGCTGCAATGGGAAAACCCGAGATACTGGGTCGTCTCCGCATCGAGAATGATGAACTTCCCAAACGCGAGGTTTGTCCACGCCGAGTAACGAATCGCCTGCTCCCACATTTTCAGGCCCGGCACACCCTTTGGGAAGCCCTGATCCGTGACGTTGACCTCTACAGGAACACAGGTTTGGTTTACCCGGTCAATGAACTCTGGATGATTGAGGATACGGCCCCGCATCCCATAGTATCCCCTTCATTGAAACGGGCTTGTTGGGTCTCCCAGCCGACGGACGCTGAACGCAAGAAACACCGGCTTTTTTTCAGCTTTCCCGCGCTTCAGGGCAGCCTCCATGGAGGATTCCCACTGAATCCCATGGATCGGATCGTCGGCCAGATGAGTTCGGTACCGCGGCGCCTTGGAATTCGCTTCGCTTCCCTCGTTGGCACTCTGTTGTGCCCAGGCGGATGTCCTGCCAAACATCCCCCCATGCAGCAATACGACCACCCAAAACGAAAGAAACTGCAACTTGACCCGAGAATAAGATGTGCACATGGTCATACCTCCATAGGCGATGCTACCGCATGGCTTGGAGGAGGGCAAGATTATCCTCCGCAGGTAATCAAGGCGCCACCTCCAGTCATTCACGCCGAGGGCTCTCGATCCCCTAAGACATTTGGTAGTATCATCCTCCATCTGGGCCAGCCCTGAGTAGTTTTTTCAATTGGGAGGTATTCGCATGAGATTTCGATCACCTGATACGCTCCCGGTCATGCTCGTCGAAACCTCACTCTTCCTGGGAATCATCGGGGCCCTGGCGGTTGTCTATTTCAAGGAGGACCGCATCGAGCGCAAACTCGATAGTCTGCTTCAAAATCAAGGAGTCCAACGCACCTCGGTCGATCATTCAGAGCTTGTGCCAGACCAAACCCACATCGTACCCCCACAGGAATTCACAGATCCGTCGAAGAAGGACGAAAGCGCTCCTCAGCAAGAACCGATTCTCGTGAAGATCGATGTCCTCGAGCAGTTTTCCAGCGCCGTCAAGCAATTAAGCGACGATCGGGTCGTGGTGCGAGCAGCGGCCGTGCAATCCCTCAAGAAAATCATGGCGCTCGACTGGACCTACTCGTGGCCCACCGTCGAGATTTTCAGCGAAATCATTCGAAACCGCACGGTGGAGGACACCCCCGAAAATGGGGCGCTACCCGACCTCCCTCTGGATGTGCAGACCATGATGACGGTGATCGCGCGACGAGACAAACTGCAGGAAACCTACGAGATGCGCCTTGATCTGACCGGTGCCCCCTTGATGAAGGCGCGGCTTCGAGAGATGGATTTCAACGCCAACGTTTTCGAAGGAACAGACCTACGAGAAGCCGACCTCGCCAAGGTTGATTTCCGATGGGTTCAACTTCGCGGGGCAGACCTGCGTGGAGCGAACCTCAGCGGGGCTCTGCTCAACCATTCCGATCTGCGCGATGTGAAACTCGAAGGCGCGCGGTTTAGTGGCGCAAACCTTCGTGAAACCGATTTCAGCGGTCGCGATCTGAGCGGCATGGATTTTCGAGGCGCCATCTTTCTTGACGTCAACCTCAAGGGAACCCAATTGCGAGGGACGAACCTGCGGGGAGCCGACCTACGTCACGCCAAAAACATCACCGCCAGACAAATCGAAGAGGCCATCACGGACGAGTGGACCCTCTTCCCCTCAAAGGACGACGCGGAACCGGAGAAGCCTTAGGCTGAGCCAATCTCTTGGGCAGAACCTTTGGGAGTGGAGGCTCCTCTCCCGTCTTGCGAAACTCGGCCAACCACTTCTCCGCCATCCCCACCGCTCTCATCAAGCCCCAGGGCCCCAGCTTTGCGGCAACGCCAAGCTTCCCATCTTTCCGAATCAAAAACAAACGATCCGGCCAGGCCTTGTACAGCTCGGCAACCTTGTTGTCCATCCCATCGACCAGAACGGGGATGAGAATCTTCTTGTCCTTGACCATACGGCCGGCAACGGAACAACGTTCTCCATAATATTGGGGCTCTTCAATTCCCTTTTCCACCGCATAGGGAACCGGCCAGGTGTCATCAGCGGCATGGGCCTCATGGATATAGACCACGTAGGAGTCAACGATGTCCTTGTACTGCATCGCAATTTTCTGTAGGGAACCGAACTGGTTCCGAAAAGGAGGTCACGTATGGCTTCCAAAGAAGAGGACTATGGGCTTCTTCCCCACTTCTTTCTTGAGGTCGAATTCCTGCTTTTGATCCCATGTTTTCAGTTTGAAAAGGGGCGCAGCTTCTCCCACCAGCGGAGCGCCATCGTCACGGACCTTCATGTAGCCGTGGACAGCAGTCTCCTGAGCCAGTCCAAAGTCGCCAAGGAAGAACAATAGAAATGCGAGAGATGCGACAATTCTGCCAGGTTCCTGACGAAAAGAATCGGCGAATGTAGACACATGCTTCATAGGTTTCTCCTTGATCTCAGCCACGAGTAGAACACCCTATGCTAGGGAAATCCAAGGAGAAGATCAACAACAACCCGGGCCAAAACACGAGCAAGATCGACCAACAAGCGATAAAGAAAACCGGGGAACCCTCGGAACTGAAGGGGAATTTGACGCAATACCGACGCAGCCACTTCGTCACCCCTCGCGCAAGCTGGCTGCCCACCGTAAAAGCTTTGACCGATTCCCCGACGAGCCATATGATCGGTACCGTCACATACCTTGGGAGTCCCTCAATGAAAACAATGACCGCCTTTTTCCTCGGGATGACAGCCCTTCTCTTCTCGACCACCGCTCACGCTGCAACATATGTCGTGACGACAACCGAAGATACAAATGACGGTTCCTGCATCGGGGATTGCTCCCTCCGTGAAGCCATCGAGGCCGCGAACCAGGACCCCGCCCTCGATGTCATCATCATCCCCCCTGGCTGCTATCCGATCCAGAACGGGCAGCTCACGATTAGCAGTGACATTCATCTCATCGGTCAAGACCCCAGCGTGACGATTCTTGACGCAACCGGGAGCGGCAGCCGAATCCTTGAGATTTTCCCCATTGTCGAGGCCCAGCTCCAGAATCTCACCCTGACTGGAGGCAACTCCGACTCGGGCGGGGCGCTTTGCGTTCGATCTCGAGGTTCCGTTTCCATCAAGGATTGCGTACTGACCAATAATCACGCTAGCAACCAGGGAGGAGCCATTTACACAACTGGCGACGTTCGGGTAAAGCTCACACGCTGCGTGATATCCAAAAACAGTGCGGCTGCCTCCGGGGGGGGCATCGCAAGCTTCAATCCTGAGCTAGACTTGAAAGACTGCACTCTCACCACGAATCAAACCGATTTCTTTGGCGGCGCCGTGTATTCCTTTGGCCAAGCCACCTCCTTCATCAACTGCAAGTTCGACGGAAACTCCGCGTTCATTGGAGGCGGGTACTACGGCTCCTACCTCGCGTCATTCAATCACTGCGACTTTCGCAACAACAATGCCGTCGGAGGGGGCGCCATCCACGCTGAGTCTGGGGGGACCTCGCTCACGATTGAAAACTCACTATTCACGACGAATTGCAGCGACTTCGGAGGGGCGCTATCCCTTCAGCAACCAAACGACAACACCACGATCATCCGGAACTGCACGATGAGCGGGAACACTGCCACTGGTAACGGCGGCGCCATCTACGCCTTCGTCGCGCAGGATGGCTTCAATTCGACCTTCATCATCTCTGCTTGCACAATCGTAGACAACTCCGCAAACCAAGGCGATGCAATCTTCTGCATAGGAAACAAGCCCTCGACTCTTTTTCTGAGCAACACACTCCTTGTCGGATCGAGCTCGGCGACAAACGGCTGCCGAGTGCAGAGCGGAGGTGGTAACCTCGAAAGCCCTGGCGACACATTGGACCTCGACCAGCTGACAGATCAGGTCGGTGTCACCGATGCCCTGCTTGCTCCGCTCGGCGACAACGGAGGACCAACCTGGACCCATGTTCCCCAAACTGGGAGCCCGGCGATCGACGCTGGCGTGCAATCTTCTTGTCCGACCCTGGACCAAAGAGGCTTTGTCCGACAAGACGGCGCCTGCGACATCGGAGCGTTTGAAATCGGTGCAATCGAAGCAACTCCAGATCCGCTTGCACTCGACCAGATCATACCAGCCACGGGCGGAACGGGCCTCACCAGCATTAGACTTTTCGGCTCGGGATTCGACCCCGATCTCGAGGTTCACTTGTCGGGTCCGGGCCCCGATATCCCCGCAGAACCGACCCTCATTTCGGACGACGGAAAGTTCGCCCGGATCACACTTGACTTGACAGCCGCAGCGCCCGGCCTCTGGAACATCAAGCTGACGAATCCCGGGCAGGCCCCGCTCATCTTGACAGGTAAATTCGAAATCGAGGCCCCTCGGAGCTCAGCGCCCACACTGGAGCTCGTCGGTCGCCGTGGTGTCCGCGTCGGACGAGCAGCACGGTTCACTCTTATCGCATCAAACGGCGGAAACGTAGATTCAAAGTTTCAATATGCCCTGCTGAGCTTTCCGGCTACGGTCGGCTACGAGCTTGCCGTGCCAGCCGGATTCCCCTCCGATCCGGAAACCGATGGGTTCGAACACCTGGTCTCTGTTGGAATTCCGCCAATACCTCCCGACGAGTCCTATGCCATACCGCTCACGCTGACCGTCCGAGCAACAGGAGACTTCGAAATCCGGTTTGGCTTGTACGACCCGGAAGTCTCGACTCGAACAGAAAAGCCTTCGAACGCCGCGGGCACCCCGCCAGTTTGTTGGATCGACGATCCCAGCAACCCGAACGACTTCCCCCCTGCCGGGTACATCGTGCTCTACGCAAACTTCTTGGGCGCAGGCAGCGTCGCGATCTCACTAGGAGACGGGATGGTCACCCATTTCTTTCCCTCCCACCGCGAAGATCAAGATGGGCTCAGAGTACACCCTTTTCGCCTGGAGGGGATCTACGAGCCGTCCGATATCATTCAGCCGCCGGGCTGGACGCAGGAGGTCGCAGACTCTCGGAGCAGCGATTTCTATGGACGTTGGCTAGAGGGTACTGACAAGTATTGCAACAAGAAGAACGTTGCGGACTGCATCAATCCTGAGGACTACGAGTCGACAGACTACCGCAACTCGATTTTCGCTCCACAGAGCTTCCCGCACCTCAACTGCGGCGGCTGGGTCTATCACTTGTGGCCCGAGCTTGCCGACCTCCCTGGCAATTTCGTGCCAGATATCGTTGCCGATCTCTATTGGCGCCTCTATTACTACTGGAGAGACGAAGGGGTCCCAAAACGCTACGGATGGGACATCTACGGCCACGGAAGAGGGCCCGACATCCTGATCTACCAAACTCTGTTTGGCCGGCGCACGATCACAGGCCAAAACTCGCACGACCCGAACGAAAAATCCGGCGTTGAGGGCGTCGGAGTGAGTCGACTGGTCGGCACGAGCGAAGCTCTAGGATATTCGATCCAGTTTGAAAATTTGCAAACCGCTACGGCTCCCGCGCAAGAGGTCATCATTACAGATCAACTGGATCCGACCCTGGTGGATCTGGCTACCTTCGTTCTGGGCCCGATCTCCTTTGGGGATCGGGTGATCAATCCGCCATCCGGGCTTCGAGACTATTCCGCGGACGTCAATCTCCCAGGTGACCCGAACGATCCCAACGATCCGGACCTCATCGTGCGGATTCAAGCGTCCCTGGACATCGACACCGGACTTGCCCTCTGGCGGCTCACATCTTTGGACCCGAATACCGGGTTGTTGCCAGAGAACCCCAATGCCGGTTTCCTCCCTCCCAATGTGACGCCGCCGGAGGGAGATGGAGTCGTCATCTTCACGGTGACGCCCAGGGACGAACTGAGCACGGGAACGGATATCCGCAACAGCGCCTCGATCGTCTTCGACGTCAACCCCGCCATCGAAACGCCCGAGTGGCTCAACACCATCGACGCCACTGCCCCCGAAAGTGAGGTCTGCCCGATCGCCCCCGTGCAAGCAATCACCGACTTCGACGTCACTTGGTCGGGCACCGACGTTGGCGCAGGAATTCGGGACTTCACCGTCTATGTGTCCGAGAACGGAGGGCCGTTCAAAGTCTGGCGTGAGAACACGCCCGAAACCACCGCGGTCTACTTCGGGCAGCCGAACACTCACTACTCCTTCTACTCCATCGCTCACGACATGGTAGGAAACCGCGAAGAGAAGCCTCCGTTTGGAGAAGCCTCCACCCAGGTTCTCGGCGACTGCATGGCGGGAACCGTCAATGGAGCCACCGGAACCCCTGCGGATGTTCTCTTCGTCAATGGCTCGTCTGGCGACGTCGATCGGGTCGTCACAGCCTTTCCTGGGGAGTCGCTTCAGTTTGACTTCCAAACCTCACCAGCCGGCCCTGCTACCGGGCGATACCTCTTATGGGTCTGGCGGACAAAGACTCAGAACCCGACAGTTCTAGCGGCCCGGGGCACGGTCATCGGATGCCTCTCCAACCCGTCGCCATTCAACACCGGCACTCCGAAACCTTTTCAGTGCGTCCGTGG
>JAJDCM010000250.1 GCA_029260825.1 Planctomycetota bacterium
GGTCCCTGATTCTTCCTGGACGAATTCGTTGAGCCCCACGATGACCCGCTTCTTGTGGTCCACTTCTTCCTGATAGCGGGACGCGGCCTTCCCGATCTCCCGGACCTGGAAGCCATTTTCGATTGCCCCGACAACTCCACCGAGCTCATCAATCTTCTCGAAGTACCTCTCGGCCTCTTTTTCCATCTCGTCGGTTCGGGCTTCGACAAAGTAAGAGCCAGCGAGCGGATCAACAACCTCGGTCACTCCGGTTTCAAAAGCGAGGACCTGTTGAGTTCGAAGAGCCAGCTGAACTGCCTTCTCCGTGGGAAGGGCGAGAGTCTCGTCCATGGAATTGGTGTGAAGGCTCTGGGTTCCTCCCAACACGCCGGCGAGAGCTTGATAGGCGACCCGCACCACGTTGTTCTCCGGCTGCTGCGCGGTCAAGGTGCAACCTGCCGTCTGGGTGTGGAACCGCATGAGAAGTGACTTGGGGTTCTTCGCCCCATACTTCTCTTTCATTCGCTTGGCGTAGATGCGACGAGCTGCCCGGAACTTGCAGATCTCCTCGAAGAAGTCGTTGTGTGAATTGAAGAAGAACGAAAGCCTTGGCGCGAATGAATCAACGTCAAGCCCACGTGCAATTGCATCCTCAACGTACGCAAATCCATCTGAAAGGGTGAATGCCAGCTCCTGAACCGCCGTGGACCCGGCTTCCCGGATGTGGTATCCGCTCACCGAAACCGGATGCCAGTAAGGAAGCCTCTGAGAAGCAAACTCGACCGTATCCGTCACCAACCGCATGGAGGGTTTCGGCGGGAAAAGATATTCCTTCTGAGCGATATATTCCTTGAGGATGTCGTTCTGGGTGGTTCCCCGAAGATCCTCCATGGGCACGCCCTGTCTCTCGGCAGCTGCGATGTACATGGCCCAGGTGATCGCCGCCGGACCATTGATGGTCATCGAGGTGGAGACCTTGCCCAGCGGTATGCCGTCAAAGAGGGTCTCCATATCTTCAAGACAGGAAATCGCCACCCCACACCGGCCAACTTCGCCCATGGCAAGGGGATCATCAGCATCCAGTCCCATCAGAGTCGGCATATCGAAGGCGACCGAAAGGCCTGTTTGCCCCTCCTTCAGGAGGAACTTGTACCGCTCGTTGGTATCGCGGGCGGACCCGAATCCAGCGAACTGGCGCATCGTCCAGTGACGACCCTGGTACATGGTGGGATAGACGCCCCGGGTGTAGGGGTAGTGACCCGGGTCTGCGAGGTCTCGATCATAATCGATGCTCCGGACGTCGTCTGGGGCATAAACGATCTTCTCGGGCTTACTCGCTCCTGCAATCAAGTCTGCGGGCTTCGACATCGGATTTCCTCAAGGGCTTGGTCTACGGAGCTGCGCAAGGATGGCGCTCGAAGCTGAATAGGGATCGGACTCACGTGTGAATACGCGCGAGACCCAGCCCTGAATAGTCCCTCCCCCCTGCCCGTCGTCACTCCAGAGGGACGTCTTGAGAGCGAATTCTACCAGGCCTCGGATCTTCCGTTCCAAGTTTTTCCGTCGCCGCTCGTCGAGAAGGTCATTTTCCCGCAAAAACGCCGAAAAATCATTCATTCGATCGAGAACATCTTCGATCCCCGTGCCGAGATGGGCTACGGTTCCGAGCACAGGAATCGACCAGAACGGGCCTCCAGGATCCGGCCGAAGGTGGAGAGTCTCGAACACATCCGCCTGCATCCGGTCGGCGCCCGGCCGATCAAACTTGTTGATCAAAACCATATCGGCGACCTCGATCAATCCTGCCTTCAGAGTCTGGACAAAATCTCCGGCCTCCGGAGTCAGGACGACCACGGTCATGTCGGTAGCACTCGCGACCTCGACCTCGTTCTGGCCCACGCCAACGGTTTCCACCAGAATGAAATCCCGCCCGCTCGCATCGAGAAGATCACAGGCGGAGCTGGTCGTTTCGGCGATCCCTCCAAGAGCACCCCGACTCGACATGCTGCGGATGAACACATCCGGGTGAAGATCCGACATCCGGACCCGATCCCCGAGGAGGGCCCCCCCGGTATAAGGGCTACTTGGATCGACGGCCACGATCCCTACGGAGCACCCGCGGTTGTCATGGAGCTCCGCCGCTAAAGCGTTTACCAGAGTGCTCTTACCTGCTCCCGGAGGACCGGTAATCCCGATCCGGAACGCTTTTCCTGTGTGACCATACATCTGGCTAAAAATATCCGGAACCCATTCCGAATGGTTCTCGACCAGACTGATCGCTCGAGCCAGCGCCATCTTGTCGCCGGCAAGAAGGCGGCGAACGATTTCCTCAGCATTCTTCATACGCTGTAGTCGTAGAAGCCGCGCCCGGACTTTCGGCCCAGGTGTCCGGCATCTACCTTCTTCTTCAGCAAGGGACAGGCTCGATACTTGGGATCTCCAAGGTCCCGGTGAAGAACATTGAGAATATCGAGGCAGACATCAAGACCGATCAAGTCGGCTAACTTGAGGGGACCCATGGGATGATTCATTCCAAGCATCATCACCGTGTCGATTCCCTCTTCATCGGCGACCCCTTCCATCAGGGCGAACACGGCTTCATTGATCATGGGCAGAAGAACTCGATTCGAAACGAACCCGGGGAAGTCATTCACCACGACCCCGACCTTGCCCAGCTTCTCGGTCATGTTGCGCACAAGGTCGGTCGTTTCGTCCGAAGTCGAAATACCGCGAATGATCTCCACGAGCTTCATCACCGGAACCGGGTTCATGAAGTGCATTCCGATCACCCGGTCGGCTCGGTTGGTGACCGCCGCAATCTTCGTGATGGAAATGGAGGACGTATTCGAGGCGAGGATCGTCTCCTTCTTGCAGACCGCGTCGAGCTGCTCGAAAATCTTGGACTTGAGATCCAGATTCTCGTTCACCGCCTCGACAACGAGGTCGGTGTCGGCAGCCTGATCGACCCCGACTGCCGTCTCGATGCGGGAGAGAATACCCGGTGGATCCGCTTCGGCAAGAATCCCCTTCTTCACCAGACGAAGAAGGCTTTTTTCGATTCCGGCCCGGGCTCGATCCAGAAACTCTTGTTTGATATCGATCAGTCGGACCGCATACCCGGTTTGAGCAAAGACCTGAGCAATGCCACTTCCCATGGTTCCGGATCCGATCACCGAGACAGTCGTGATCTCCACGTATCAACTCCTTCTTGAGATTTCCTTCTTGAGATTCCTTGGTCCGCCGGGCAATTACATGTTTTCGATGGAAAGGGCCACCGCATTGCCCCCACCCAGACAGAGGGTCGCCAGACCGCGATCCTGACCCCGATCTTTCATGGAGTGGAGGAGGGTGGTCAAGATGCGGGCTCCCGAGCATCCGATCGGATGGCCAAGAGCAATGGCGCCACCGTTGACGTTCACCCGCTCGGGATCAAATCCACATTCCCGGGTTACCGCGACCGAGGCCGCAGCAAAGGCTTCGTTGACCTCGATCAATTGATGATGGTCCGAGTTGACTCCCAGCTTCTCGTTCAACTTTTTCACCGCCTCGACCGGCGCCATCATGACCCATTCGGGGGCCAACCCACCAACAGCATAGCCGGTGATGCGCGCAAGAGGGTTTACCCCGAGCTCCTTCGCCCGCGAAGCGGACATGATCACGAGAGCGCAGGCTCCATCGTTGATTGTCGAAGCATTTCCAGGAGTCACCGTTCCGCCGTCCCGACGAAACGCTGGCCGGAGCTTTCCAAGGCTTTCCGCCGTGGTTCCCGCCCGAGGACCTTCGTCGTTTTCGATGACGGTCTCGTTGCCTTTTCGATCCTTGATCGTGACCGGAACGATTTCGTCTCGAAATTTTCCGGACTCCATCGCTTTTGCGGCTTTTTCCTGGCTTCCCGCCGAGTATTGATCCTGGAGTTCCCGGGGAACGTCATACTTCTCGGCCACCATCTCGGCCGTTTCCCCCATGTGAAAGTTGTTGGGGGCATCCCATAATCCATCGTGCACCATGGAATCGATCACTTGCCCATGGCCAAGACGATATCCATTCCTCGCCTTGGGAAGGAGATACGGAGCGTTACTCATGCTCTCCATGCCTCCCGCCAGAACCACGTCCGCGTCACCGGCCTTGATCGCCTGGGCTGCCAGAGCCACTGCTTTCAGACCGCTCCCGCAGACCTTGTTGATGGTGAGAGCAGGTGTTTCCGGAGGAATTCCCGCACGAAGAGCGGCCTGTCGCGCCGGGGCCTGCCCCACCCCAGCCGAGAGCACGAGGCCCATGATCACGTCTTCTATTTCTTTTACGTCGATTCCGGAACGCTTGACGGCCTCTTGAATGGCAATTGCGCCCAGTTCCGGCGCGCTAAGGGAGGAAAGTCCTCCCTGAAACTTGCCGATCGGGGTTCGGACCGCACTCGTGATCACGACTTCCTTCATTGCTGTAGCTTCCTTTCCTTTTCCCCCTGGAGGAGGTACGAATCAAAACGACCGGAAACATCCCAATCGTGGGCTAGGAATCGGTGGGAACGGGTCGGGTATAGAGCACCCTCTCCGCATCGAAAACCGGGCCTTCGACGCAGATCAATGCGTACCGCCACCCATCTTCCGATTCCGGATCGTCAATCGCCTGAACACAACCGACGCAAGCCCCATAGCCGCAGGCCATTCGCTCTTCGAGCGACATCTGGGTGGGCACTCCTCGCGGAACGACCACTTTCTGAGCCGCCTTGAACATCGGCGTCGGACCGCAAGCAAAGACTTCCGGAGTCGAAGGAGAGAGCTCGTCCAGAAGCTCTGAAAGGAGCTCAACAGAATTCCCTTTCCTTCCCTCAGAACCATCGTCGGTGGCGATCCGGATGTCAATTCCCAGGGCCTCAAATCGATCCAGAGCAAAAAGAGCGCTTTTGGACCGGGCACCAAACAGGAGGATCTGGCGTTCCGGGGGCGTCTTGAGCCGTCGGGCCAGGAACGGAAAAGGAGCAATGCCGATGCCACCGGCGAGGAACACCGAATGAGATGAATCACTCGATGTGTCAAAAGAGCGACCAAGAGGCCCCAAACAATAGACCTTCTCTCCGCCTGTCCACCTGGCCATGGCCGCCGTCCCGCTTCCCACCACCTCGTAGAGGATTTCGATCCGGGTAGCCTCGGTGTCTCCTCCCGACACGTCGAACACAGAAAACGGCCGCGGGAGATAGGGGAACCCTGGATCGAGGCCCCTCAGCATGACAAAGTGGGCGGGCTCGATCATCGAGGCAATTTCGGGCACTTCCAGAGTGACTACAAAGCACCCTGATCCCAGCGCCTCATTCCCGATGACCGTGGCCTCGGCTCGAACCGTCTTTCGGCAGATCCCTTCGCTCATGGCCGTCAGATTACTAAAGTGACTCCAAAGAAAACCCCCAAATGTGAATTTGGACCGCCGAAAATCGAAAAGGAAGGCTAGTCATGAGCAAGGAAGACGATCCGCACGGCCAAGAGAAATCTTACGGCCCTCTTAGCGCTTTTCGTCTGGCAGCGGCCAGGACCATCGCCACGGTCGCTGATCTGCCCGAGGAGACGGTCTATGGCCTTCTCGAGTCCCCTCCCCGTCCAGACCTGGGGGATTTCGCGTTTCCCTGTTTCTCCCTGGCGAAAACCCACCGCAAAGCGCCCCCCATGATCGCCGCCTCGATGGTGGAGACCTTGAACGCCTCTCCCTTTCCGGAGCTCATCACCGCCGCCCAGGCAACGGGCCCCTACATCAACATCAGCATCGATCATGATCGGTTCTGTCGGGCGATCCTTGAGCTTGTGCTTGCCCAGGGAGAAAGCTACGGCAATCTCGAGACAGGCAAGGGAAAAGCGGTGGTCATTGACTACTCCTCCCCGAACGTGGCAAAGCCTTTTGGAATCGGCCACCTTCGCTCGACCGTCATCGGCGCCGCTCTCGCTCGAATCCACCGGGCCGCCGGCTACGAGGTCTTTGGCATCAACCACCTGGGTGACTGGGGCACCCAGTTCGGGAAGATGATGGTGGCATGCATGCGATGGGGCAAACCGGGAGAGAACGACCCGGATCCGGTCAAGACGATGTTCAACCTGTACGTCCGATTTCACAAGGAGGCAGAATCCGACCCCTCTCTCGAGGACGAAGGACGGGCCTGGTTCAAGAAGCTCGAGGAAGGAGACCCGGAGGCTCACAAGTACTGGGTGCTGCTCAGCGACATCGGTCGAACCGAGTTTTCCCGCATCTATGACCGGCTGGGAATCCAGTTTGAACATTTCACCGGGGAAAGCTTTTACAACGACAAGCTCACAGAGATGGTGGACCTCATCAAAGAGAAAGGGCTCCTCGAGACGAGTCAAGATGCCCAGATCGTCAATCTGGAAAAATGGGATATGCCACCGGCCCTGGTGAAAAAGGCGGATGATTCCTCCCTCTATCTCACCCGAGATCTGGCCGCGCTGCTCTACCGGCATCGAACGTTTCAGTTCACGAAGGCCCTCTACGTGGTGGGAATGGAGCAGACTCTCCACTTCCGCCAGCTCTTCAAGGTGGGCGAGCTCCTCGGTCTTGATTGGGTCGAGGGTTGTGAACACATCCCGTTCGGGCTCATCCGTTTCAAGGAGGGACGCATGTCAACGCGCCACGGAAAGATCATCTTCCTCGAGGAGGTTCTTGATCGATCCGTTGACCTTGTCCAGAAGATCATTGATGAGAAGAATCCCGAGCTTGAAAACAAGGAAGAGGTCGCCCATGCCATCGGCATCGGCGCGATCGTCTTCAACGACCTCAAACACCGCCGACTCAAAGACGTGCAGTTTGACTGGGATGAGATTCTCAACTTCGACGGCAAAACCGGACCTTATCTCCAGTACAGCCACGCCCGCATCTCGAGCATTCTGCGGCGATCCAACGAAACGCCAACGGCCCTCCCTGAAAAGCTCCAGCTCGATCTACCGGAAGAGAAGGATCTTGTGCGACGGTTGGCCACTTTCTCCCGGGTGATTCAGTCTGCGGCCGACGAGTCCGAACCATCTTATGTCAGCACTTATCTTCTCGACCTCGCCGAGGTATTTAATCGGTACTACAACCTGGGCGGGAAAAATCCGGCCAACCGGGTGCTGTGTGAGGATCAAGAAATACGGTCTTCACGGCTCTGCCTCGTCCTCTCGGTAAAAACAGTCCTTCAAAAGGGGCTCGCTCTCCTGGGAGTAAAAGCACCGGAGAAGATGTAGTTCCCGGCCCGAGCCACCGCTTTTTTCTTGCAAAGGGACGTCTCCCCGTGCAAATAGTCGGTTTTAGAATCCACCGTTTCGAGTGATGGAGCTTTTAGACATGTCGGCAGCGATCGAGAAACTCATCCGTGATGTGCCCGATTTTCCCAAGCCCGGGATCACCTTCAAAGACATCACCCCTCTCCTTGCTGATCCGGCCGGATTGGCCGAATGCGTCAAGCTCATGGTCGAGCCGTTCAAAGGGGAAAAAATCGAGTGCATCGCCGGCATCGAATCGAGAGGGTTTCTCTTTGGAGTTCTCGTGGCTCGAGAACTCGGGATCGGATTCGTTCCGATTCGCAAGCCCGGAAAACTCCCCTGCAAGACCATCCAGGCCACCTATGAACTCGAATACGGAACCGACACGGTCGAAATGCACGAGGACTCGGTAAGCCCGGGCCAGCGTGTCCTGCTCGTGGACGACCTCATCGCCACCGGCGGCACCATTGAGGCGTCCGCCAAACTGGTAACTTCCGCCGGCGGAGTCGTCATCGGCTGCGCCGCTGCCATCGAGCTTGCTTTCCTGAAAGCCCGAGATCGTCTGGGAGATCTGAGGATCGAGGCGGTCCTCACCTACTAGAAGTCATCCTGGGTCAAAATCCCCGGTGATTGGGCCAGGATTCATTGCGTGTAGTCCAGACACGCTTTGCCTTGCGTTACTACAATGGCACAGATTCCTTCATTTTTGGGGCTTCCGACTTTCGTGTGGGCAGAAACGCCCATGAGAAGCCCAAAGGGAGGCAGGGCAGAAGACGGTCTGCTCCCTCTCCCTCCAGCTCTGAGCATGATTTGGGGGCGCCCCCTCACACCCTGTCACCGTCAGCGTCGATCCCATTCGCTTCGCCTGGGGGTGCGATCGACACTGACGGTGACAGGGCATGAGGGGGCTCGCAACGCTTTCAGGTGATTGTTTCTCTTGTTGAACATGTTGAACCGATCTGCGTTGATGTGGTTTCGTAATCGGGTTGGATTCTCTGGCCTCGAAGATTGAAGAACATGGGACTACCAGCATCTCCTTTGACGGTGAGGAAACCTTCATGGACATGGCTGTGGCAAGTTGCGCAGAGGGAAATGAGGTTTGACAGAGTGGTTCTTCCTCCCTTTCCCCGGAAATGAATGTGGTGAGCGTTGAGGCTTCTTGTTCGACCACAACACTTGCATCGATTACTATCTCGAGCGAGAACTCGGTCTCTCATCCACTCTGGGGTTGCTCGGTCGATCTCACGTTCACTGTCTTCGACTTGTGTTTCCTCGGTAAGATCAATGACCTCTGCGTCACAGAGAACTCTTTCCAGGGCCTTCTCGTCAACGGGAGCTCTTCCATCGTCCGTAAGGACGGTGGCTTCCTTGCAAGTTGAGCACTTGGTCACAACGACGGCGTAGACGGATTGACTCTTCTTGTCGGAGAGTTTTCCCTGGACGTAGGCCTCGGCCAGAAGGGTGGCCAGCTGAAGATCGTTCACTCCTTCCCCCAATTCCTCCTGCAAGCCTCTCTTCGCGGTTTCCCAGACCTCAAGAGAGGAGGCGTCAAAAGAAAGCTGAATGGGAGGAAGGGATTCCGGGAGCCCACAGGACTTGTCCTTGGGAGCTTCTCCTGGCCTGGCGTGTTTGACTGCCAAAGCGAGATCCTTCAAGTTGCACTCGATGGCTTTCTTGATCCACGCTTTCTCGGTGGCGGATTCCGCAATGCGGACTATGAGCCTTACCTGAGACCAGGAAAGCTCACCTTTCCAGAACCGATGATCGATCTCCGTGAACTTTCTCAAGCATCGCCCGGCCTGAAGAAGCTCATAGATTTTGGACTTGCTGATGTTGAAATTTGTCCTGGCATAGTGGGCGGTGCAGGAGTAACCGAGTTGATGAAAGAGTTCTCGCTCTTCCATATCGTTGAGAAAGAAGGCCAGGAAACGATTCCCGGTGTCGTTGGATCGAAGAGCTCCGTGGATTCGTTCGACGACATCGTCAACGGGAAGACCAGAGACGAGTTCTTCTCGAGCGTATTCATGAAGACCAGGAGTGGTCGGAATGTGCATTGCCACGGATACTTCTCCTATTTCTCCTACTTCTCTTCAATCTT
>JAJDCM010000026.1 GCA_029260825.1 Planctomycetota bacterium
TGATGTGCCAGATCAAGACTCCCTCTCCGGGCAAGAACGTGTCGAACCCCTGTCGATCTCGGTTCTCGACCAGGAAGTACTGAACTCCGGTTCCCAACCGTGACAGCCGCAACATATCGGTGAACTGGGACGCCGGCCTGAGGAGCACACCCGTGGTATCCACGAGCGGATTGGTGGGAGTGACCCAGCCAAGATCCTCCTTGCACCAAGCACTGAAATGAACCGGAGTTCTTCCTCCATTGGCCCAGGTGCCGCCTGCCATGACGCACCAGGATCCGACCCCGTTCGTCCCGCCCAGGCCATTGTAAAGATCGGGGAGTCCGAGAGCATGGCCGTATTCGTGGCAGAAAACTCCGATGTGAACGAGTCCTCCTCCACCGCTTTCCTCCGGCTCCATCGTATAACCGGAGAGGTTGATCCCATCTCGGGTCTGGGCACCAAATCCCCAGGCATGAGACCAGACATACTTGGTGTTTCCCGTGTCTTCAAAGCCAGGACCGGCGTGGACGATGAACATCGAATCGACCCAGCCGTCGCCATCATTGTCGTACTGAGAAAAATCCACGTCCGGGTCGGCGGCGGCAATCGCATCTTCGGCCAGCCTCTGGGCATTATTCGGATAGGATCCGAATCCGGTGTTGCAGTCAACGTAGTAGGAATAATCCTCCGGCATCCGGTACCAGCCGGCAACCTGTCCATTCAAAGTCGCCTGATTCACGGAGGCTTCTTCGTAGTAATCCCTCATGCTTCCGGTCGGATAGGTGTTTGTACTGAAAAGAAGCTCGTCGAAGTCTTGAGGCGTTGCGTTGATCGAATCTCCGCTCGCCGGATTGTCGGCGAAGTCGACGAGTATGATCAGGCAGTTAAGAACCTGACTACCCGCTCCAACTGAACCCAAGCTAGAGGTCTGGAGTGGATGGGGAAAATGCCCCACATTGTTAGCTCTTGCAAGATCGGCAAGGGCGGCAATCTCCGTCATCCGTCCCTCCTCGATGAGCCTCGCCCGGGTCTCCGGATGAAGAGGCGTTATCGCCAGAAGTGAGCCCGCCTGGAACAGGATCAAGGCAAAAATGGCAACGGTAGAGTGCAACGTGAATCTAGGCATGAATTGACCTCTTCTTAGCCCCTCTATCAGTAGACTCCTTTTGAACACACGCTCTCCACGGGGGAATTCGCGCAGCCCGACTTGAAGCCTTATCGTAGCGTGTCGCAGACAGCTGGTAAAGGCCGGGGAGGCATTGCTTTGTTCAAAATAGAGATGACCCTTGACCAGGAGTCATGAACGGGGCGCTCAGCCCAATCCGGGCTGGCAATCGCCCCTATCGCCGGCCCCAGACGAAGTGCTAAAATTGGAGATTCTCTTTTCCATCGACTTGCCGCCGCAGCCAGGGCACGTCGGTGAGACCCGTCCGGTCCCACGAACGAGAACCTCACTCACCTCCCCGCATTCCTTGCATTCAAAATCAAAAAGTGGCATCCAACATTCTCTCCGGTTCAAATCATGAATCCACGCCTGGGGCGTGGTCAGAAACTTCCGTCAGGCTGGCTCGCATAATCCATGATGGCCAGACGTTTCCCGCTTGAATCTCCCCAGTCTATCAAGATGATGGAGCCCGGCGAAGAAACCAGGAGAGATCAAAATGACCCGGAGAGCACGGCCTACATCCCCCCCGATGGTGAGACAATGAAAGAGCTTCAAGTCGATCATGGAACCGTGGGCGGACCGGACCTCCAGGTCCTGATCGATGCTTTTGATCGGGCCGGATTTCACGCTCACTACGGTGGTCCACATGGCAACCAAATCACTCACATGGGTCTCGTCCCGTTTCCGGACAACACCTATCTTGAGTTGATTTCTACTGTCGATCCAGATCAGAAATCTCCCCTCTGGCCTCTCCACATCGCCGGCGATGGAGGTCCCTGTGCCTTTGCCGTCATCGAAGAAGATCTTGATTCGGAGATCTCACGCCTCCGGGAAGCCTCGGTGCCCATCCGCAAGACAATCGTCATCGAGCGAGAACGCCCCGATGGTGCCGTGATGCGGGGCCAACTCGTCTTCGTGGGAGACCATGAACCAGGGGCCATCTTCCCGTTTCTGATCAAGGATGAAACTCCTCGGTCCATCCGGACGACCCCTCCTGCGTCTGCAAAGGAACCCTATTCGCCGTGGATCACCGGCCTGGATACGATCCTCATCGGGGTCGCCGACCTTGAAAAAACCTCGGACAAGTTTCGAAAAGCCTACGGTTTTCCCGCGCCCAAAATGGGTACGGAACCCGAACTCGATGCTCGGCTCGCTCGATTCGTCGGAACGCCGGTGACCCTGGCCTCCCCCCGATCTCTGGAGGGTTGGCTGTCCCAAAGGATCGAGCGCTTTGGTGAATCCCCATGCGCCTTTCTTCTTCGAACGAACGACCCCGAAAAAGCAAGAGAGCATTACCACGTGAAGGAGTGGTGCAGATGGTCCAAGGACCGGGTCGGGTTTCTCCCCCGGGAAGCCGTCCCGGGAGTGCGAATAGCCATCATTACCAGCTGTTAACGGACGCCCCCTCCGGCACCTTGTCAACTAGTCCGACTCCTCGATGGCCGAAAAAGCAAATTCCTTGATCCTTTCCGCATAATGCCGTCCCCCAACCAACCAGGTGTCATTGTGGTGAGCATGTTCCACCGCAAAGAACTCGGAGGGTGTGCCCGAGGAGAGGGCAGAGTAAAGAGCCTCGCTCTCCGCAAAGGGAATCAAATGATCTTCTCTCCCGTGAATCACAAGAGTCGAGATCTTGATATTCGGCATCTTGGACAAGTTGTCGAAGCGGGTCCGGAGGAGCAGGCTGACCGGCAGAAAGGGATATTGCTTCTTACCAATGGCAACGATCGATCGAAACGTTGATTCGAGAATGACTCCTCCCGCTCCGGGATGCCTGACCGCCATCTCCGCCGCCACCCCACCCCCCAGAGAGCGACCAAAAAAGATGATCCGCCCCGGGTCCACCTGCTGATCCTTCACGAGATAAGACCAGACCGCTTCCCCATCCAGATACAGCCCGGGTTCCGACGGTTTTCCCTCGCTCTTCCCATAGCCCCGGTAGTCGACAAGCAAGACGGATAGACCACAATCGACAAGACTCTTGGCCAGATCCGCACGGTGGGTGATGTTGCCCGCGTTCCCATGGAAGAAGACGACAAAGGGAGCTGTCGGCGAAGTTTCCGCGATCCAGGCATGGAGGCGGACACCGTCGGAAGCCACAAAGGTGACCTCATCGACCTGAAGACCGATGCGAGAGGGGACGTCCCAATCCCCCTCGGGAAACCGAGACGGAAAGAAGATGAGCCATTTTTCGAACAACATGGCAAATCCACATACAACCAGATAGAGAACAGCAAGAACGGCAAGCCTGCGAATCCAGCGGCGAGGGCCGTTTGGCCTTCGCTCTTCATCGTCATGCCTTGCACCCTGACCCGTGGACATCCTTCCATGATACATCCACAGGACCGCCATCCTGTAGATTGATCCGAACCGGCCCACCGTGAGGGCTTGGGACGGGGTCTACCGAAGCGGTGCAATCAGCCGAGTAACGACTACTTACGCCGAAATCGAATGAAGTAGTTTTCTTCGAGGGGAAGCGCAATCTCCTCCACAAACTCAAAGCCTACGTCTTCGATCTCCCGTCGAAAAACTTCCTGTCCAGCTCGTACGTGGCCAAGAACGAACGAAGAGCTTTTACCCTCTTCCCGCACGAAGTCGACAATGATCAACGATCCTCCCGGCTTGAGGGCGGAATGAAGGGTCGACATCGTCTCGGCTGGAGTTTCGAGGTGGTGGTAAACGTCACACAGGAACGCGACATCCAGAGAACGATGCGGAAGCTCGACGGACGAACGTGTGCCCAAGACCGCCTGAAGATTCTTCAAATCGTACCGTTCTTTCAGCTGGTTCAGGTGAGTCACGAACTCGGGAACGATGTCCATGGCATAGACCCGGCCATCATCTCCGACCAGTTCCGAGAACATGACACTGAAAAAACCTGTTCCCGCCCCGATGTCCCCGACCGACATCCCCTTCTGAAGACGAATCGCGTCGACGATGTTCTGTCGGTACTTCCAGATCTCCCGACTTTCCTCCTCGAACCGCTTCTTCCACTTCTCCACGTCTGGATCTTCGAAATAGCGCTGATTCAGCTTCGGATTCGCACCGGCAGATTTGACGGCCTCCTCACCCGGCGGAGATGGCGGAAGATTTGAAGCCGATCCTTGTTCTTTTGGAGGATCTGATTTGCTTACCCCGAGAAGTTCACATCCACTGAACAGGAGGAGAAAGAAGAGCGGGGGGAGGCATCTCACGACATATTTTGACATCAAGGACTCTCCGATAAGAAAAATCGCGGCCGACGAATGGGCCTGAAGGTGGGGGACGCCGATGTCCAGACCGGCAAGGCAGCAAAGAGCGAACCGAACCCGACTCCACGGATGAAACGGGGAGTGAGAGGAACCGACCCCACCCCCCGTTCTCATCGATGATGGTACTCATCCATGATACGACTCAGATGCTACTCATCCGTGATGTTAGCAGGGGGCAGAGGTGAAGCCGAATTCCGGTTTTGCGACATCGGAAGGCAAGAGCATGAATGCCCTTTCAGTTCGATGAGTACCATCCCATCGAATGACCTCCCAAGGGGCTACTCCCCTTCGTCGCCTCCAGCGGACGCCAGATTAAAATCTTTGTCCATGACCGTCTTTCGGCCATTATTCTTGGCGTTCTCGATCGCGTCGTCGCACATCTTCTTGACGATGGCCGACACTGCAGGAGCAACGTTTCCGGCAGTATTCATGCCGGCAGCTCCACGAATGTAATTCTTAACCTTCGAAACTACGACCAGAACCTCGCTCGCATCCGTCATGGATTCTCTCTCCAGTCGAGATCGCCCGATGACCATCGGGGGATGAAACCACGTTATAACCGCCCATTTCGAGCATCCAGCCGTGCTGGCACCCTTGGGGAACGAAAACACCCTACAACGATCTCACGTAAATCCAAGAGCGATCTTTGCCAAGATTCCCAGGGAATCGGCCGAACAAAAATCAAAGAATCTACGTTTGAAAGCCCTGAAGCTTGACCATTGATGCATCTCTTTTAGCCACAAGAGGATCCAGACGATGAGCCAGACCCCACCACCACCACCTGAGAGCCCCGGCAAAGGCTCTGCTCCCTCTGCATTGGATTCAGCAACCCAATTTCTCACATACACTTTATCCCTCCCTGAGCGGGCCGTCCGGAGCTCCATAGGCCTCACGGCGGGGGCTGCGAGAGAGGCTGCCACTCTTCTGATCCCCCGCGCATTCCAGTCCGGGAAGACCTATGAGGTGGTGATTCGGAACTCGTTGAACTTCCTGGCGGAGGACGTTGGAGGGGCTCGGGGACCAGATGAGCCCCATGATGGGGCCGAAACTCCCGAAAACTACGTGGCCAGAAAAGCGGTGGGCAACTTCATGGATCTCACCAGCCTTGCCACCCTCCACCTCTCCCCGGTTTGGCTCCTGGCCATCGTCAGCGACGTGGCCTACGGCTCCAGAAGCATCGCCAAGGAGCTCGCGGGCCAGCTGGCAGAAAAAGGCCTCATCGACGAGACTTCTTCGATCCACCACGTGGACGATATCCTCGAGGCCTTGCAGAAAAGTACGGGACAGGCCGCTTCCCTCTTTGATACACCTCCACTTTCGGTTGCACAGCTCCAGCAAAGCCTGCGAGAAACCAAGGACGCCTTGACCAAAGTGGACTACACGAAGGTTCTTCCCGAATCCGAGCTCAAAAGCTACTGGAACGAGATGAACGAGATCGCCAACCGGGACGGAGTCGATGTCCTCGAAATTTCAGGGGCCATGACACTCGCGTCCCTGAGAAAGATCTCGACCATCGGGCACGGAACCATCTCGGGCGTGACGGTCCTCGGAGGTCTCTTCAACCGCGAGGTGCTCGGGCATTACAGCAACGCCCTCACCGAGATCCGCGAAAAAGGGTTTTACACCACTCTTCAGGATGTTTCTGCTCCCTACATTACAGCGGTATGGAGCAACTTCTCCACCGGGAAGAAAACCCTCACCGAAGAAGTCCTGAGCGGTCGACCCGCGGCAAAGCTCTGGAATCGGCTCGTGAGTTGGGTTTCTGGGGCAGACAAAGTCAGGAAGGATGAATCGCCAGGACTCTAGCCGTCGTCCTGCTTCCGCCTCTGGGACTTCGTCTGGGAACGTTGCTTCTTGGCCTCCAGGCGCTTGCGGTCCGCACGAAGGGGCTTGCGGGTCTTCTTCCGCTTCTTGGGAACACGATTGAGCGCCTCCAGCTTTTCCGTCAATCGCTCAAAAGCTGCCTCTCGATTCTGCCCCTGGCTTCTTCGCTCACTGGCGATAATGGCGATACCCGACGGAGGATGGAAGATCCGGACGGCGGTCTCCCTCTTGTTCCTGTTTTGCCCCCCGGGCCCACTTCTCTTCAGGAACTCGACCGCACACATCTCCTCCAGGGTCTCGCGACGAATGTCATAAGGAGGCCCCACGATCTTCTTTTCGTCGGGCTGATCGGAGGAGGAAGATGGAACTCGCTCATCATCAGACAAGATCAATCACCTCCCTCTTTGATTCAGGGCCAACCCGTATCCGCTTGAACGTTCAGCCCGAAAGTCCGCTAAAACAGGTCGGGAGACCACTTCCCGAACTCGGCGACATAGGTGGAAATTGCGGGCAATTCCGTCGCTTTGTCTTCCAGCCATCCCCTTGCCTTTTCCACGAGTTCCTGTTCCCGCTCGAGACTGATCTTCCCGGAAAGAACGCGGGTTCGAAGCATGACAAAGTAGGTGTCGAGCACATCGTGCACGCAGTAATCGTTGATCTCCTGCAGCTTACCCTGGCTGTGCATCTCCTGGACTTGATTCCCCTTCGTTTCCATCTTTCCCGGCTTTCCCAGCATCTTGGCCAAAAGGTCAAGGCCCCCGGTCAAACGATACGAACCGTATTCGGTCATCCATTCCATGAGATCGAGATGCTTGTCCGTGAACCGGTAGCGAAAACCAAAACGATCTTCGTCATTGAAATAGCGCGGGCAGGATAGGCCGAACCGAAACGCTGACATGGTCATGAGTGGAAGATCGAACCCACGACCATTGAAGTCGACCAGGACCGCCCCCTTGTAGGCCTGAAGCCCTTTCCAGAAGAGATCGACCATGCTACGGGAATCAAAACGCGGGGCGTCAAGAGCCTTCACATCGATGAGATGATAGTCCCGGTTTACCCGTGCAATGGCGATCGCGACGGGTACGTGGAAGGAAACAGGGATAAAAACCTTGGAACCCGGCCTGCTCTCGAGCTGTTCTTGAGTGTAGCGAGCGATCGCTTCCTCCGGTGCCAACCCGTCTCCCGGGTAGAGCACCCGTGACATCAGCGCCCCGTCCGCAACGCTTTCAGTGTCAAACACGATGTAGGCAGTTTCGTCGATAGGATCCATCCTTATGAGGCTACCACAGGACCCGGCTCTTGCCATCCCACACCCGAATTGGATATGGTCTACGGTCTGTCATCACCGCGGTCGTGGTGCAAACGGGTCGGAAGGTTCATCCCGGCCGACACCACTTCCGCCCATTCTTACTTACCGAATGATTCGCCCCATGATCCCCATGATCCGCAGGAGATCCTCATGAGCAGCCCGCTTCTGGCTCTTTCGCCCCAAACCGTCTGGCAGCACTTCGACGATATTCGTCAAATCCCACGACCCTCCAAGCATGAGGAACGAATCGTCCATCACGTTCGCGCCTGGGCAGAGAATCAGGGATTTAACGTCCAATCCGACGCGGTCGGTAATCTCGTGGTGCGAGTCCCAGCTTCCGCGGGAAAGGAAAACTCTCCCACCATCGTCATCCAGTCCCATCTGGACATGGTTTGCGAGAAGAACTCCGATGTCGATCACGATTTCATGGAAGATCCCATCCAGGTCAAGGTCGAAGGGGACTGGGTGAAATCGGTAGGAACAACCCTTGGATCCGACAATGGGCTCGGGGTCGCCGCCGCAATGGCAGTCGCCGAAGACCCGGATTGCACTCATGGCCCTCTTGAACTTCTCTTCACCCTCGATGAAGAAACGGGCCTCACCGGAGCGGCAGAGCTCGACGGCTCCCTCCTCGCGGGAAGAGTGATGCTCAATCTCGATAGCGAGGAGGACGGGGTCATCTACATCGGATGCGCCGGAGGGGCCGACTCGATGGCGGTTTTTTCCTGCAAAAGAAAAGCCGCCTCCCCGGGAACTGGTTTCCACAAAATTTCCGTTACGGGCCTTCGGGGCGGCCACTCGGGATGCGACATCCACGAGAATCGGGCCAACGCTGTGAAGCTCGCCGCTCGTTCATTGCGACAAGCCACCCAGGAAGGAATCGGTTACGAGCTCGTCTCTCTGGAAGGTGGATCCAAGCACAATGCAATTCCTCGGGAAGCCTTTGTTGAACTTCGCACGACTGCCGCCGACGCGGAAAAGCTAAAAGCACTTCTGACCCGGCTCTCCGCTGATTTCATCCAGGAATTTGGCGCCGCCGACCCGGGGCTCAAGATCGCAATCGGCCCCGCGGAAGAGACGACGCTTTCAAAAACGCCTCTCGAAGACGACACGACTCGGACTCTCATCCACGTCCTGAATGCTCTTCCTCACGGAGTTCTCTCCATGTCGCGGGAAGTTGACGGCCTTGTCGAGACATCGAACAATCTTGCCGTCGTGACCACGGAAGCGGAATCGATGACCATCACCACATCTCATCGCAGTTCGGTCATGCCCGCGCTCTTAGGGGTCCAGGACGCCATCCGCTCCATCTGCGAACTCGGAGGCGCGAAGGTGAGCGTTCACGATGCTTACCCCGGTTGGAAACCGGACCCATCTTCCGCGGTCGTTCAGAAGACGATTGACGTTTACGAGGAACTCTTCTCAAAAAAGCCAGAGATCAAGGCCATCCACGCCGGTCTTGAGTGCGGGCTTCTCCTCGAAAAGGTACCGGGAATGGATGCCGTTTCGTTTGGACCGGAAATTCGAAACGCCCATTCTCCCGACGAGATGGCTCAAATCTCATCCACCGAGAAGTTCTACCGCCACCTCAAGGGAGTGCTGGCCTCTCTCGCCTGATAGCCCCGAGTCCTCGGCTCAGGATCAGTCCTGAGCCGGGGAGACACGCTCGATGATTCACATGAGCTTCTTGGCAAGTTCCCGAAAACCAGCCTGGGGATCCAGGTCCCCACGGATGCACTCAAGTGCCCAGCGAGCCATCTCGCCTTCAAGTTCCCCCACCCCCTCTGCCCTTGCCGCCTTCTCAAGAATCGGGGCCGCTCCCTGAACCTTGTGAAGGCCCAGAATCAGGGCTGCCGCTCCCTTCAATTCATCACCCCGGCCGGTTCGAAAGGATTTGAGAATCGCCTGCATCACTTTCTTGTTCCCCGGAAAATGGCGAAGAGCAAGGACCGCATGGACCCGGAGTTTCACGGGCCCACTCCTGGTGTACTTGAGGATCAAGTCGGCAATCTTCTTGTCTTCCCGTCCCGCTGATCCAAGCGCACGAAGAAGCTCTTTTTTCACATCGAGTGAGCGCTCCTTCTTCAATCGAGCCTGCACTTGCTCGGTGACTCGTGCATCTCCCAAGATCTCGATGGCACGGGCAGATCCATTGCGAATCTTCTCCAGCTCATGCCCAAGGAAACTTGCAGCGTATAAAGATCCGTCCGGGTGACGGGAATAGGCAAGATTGTCGATGACTTCAGAAAGTTCCTCGGGCCCAAGATCTTCCCCGACTTTCTCAAAGAAGCCCCGGGCAAGCTCCTCATCCCCGAGATAAAGGACGTCGCTGACGATCTCTCTTCGTTCTTTCTGACCCTCCGCCTTGCGATACAAGCTCAACAGGCCATCCGCCGACCCGAAGTCTTTGTACTTGGCCTGGCTCTCAACGACTTGGATCGCCCCTTCCATCATGCGAAGCAGATCAAGGGTAGGAAGCATGTACTCTCGCCGGGAAAGAAGAGTGCCGTCAGGAGAGCACATCATGTGCTGGGGAGCCACCGCTGTTGGAGAGCGAAGATAACGCTCTCGAACTGCCATCTCGCTCGAGCGATGCTCCTCACAGTAAAGGTTCCCGAACCGAGGACAGTAGCCGCCTTTTCCCTGTCTTCCACCGTGATCAAAGATGCTCCCGATCACGCAGACCATCTTTCGGGAAATTGAGACAATTTCGGGATCTTCATAATGGCTCTTGAGGATTTGATCGTTCGCCGCTTCATTGTCCATGTTGAGGGCGATAAACAGAGGTACGTTGCGTTCCTGAGCCTCAAGAAGAGCCGACTGAAAGCTACTGGTCCAGGCGATCTTTCCCTCGGGAATTTGTTTCTGGGCGGCTCGTTTGGAGGCGATCTGTTCGGACACCGTTGGCTTTTCGCTCACCCACAAGGATTCAAGGACATGACGGTAGATGTCTTCATAGTCCTCGTTCCTTCCGCTCTCAAAGAAGAGGGAGATGAACACGTGCCGTCCCTCCGACCGGACAATGGTCTCGAACAAATCGGTTCCGGCACGCCCCGATCCGAGGTCCGTCAAATGAAAGAAATGAGCGGGAACTCCCGCAAGGTCAAGCCGCTCTTCTTTCGTGACCCGGCAACCAGGAAAGGCCAGAGGCAGATCATTATCTCGATAGGACTTGGAGGTAAAATCGAGAGACATGGAAGCTCTGTCGCTCCGGACCGAGAGTTCGGCGGGAACCTTCCTCGCCCCCGGTCTTTCACGGCCAACGAGCCTGGTTTTCCCGGCAATCTCATAGATCCAGGGGCGGGGCATTTCGACACCAAATCCGAGAGATCGAACTTCTCGACGTGCCCATTCAATTTCCTGGATCGGGGGGAACATCGAGAGGAAAAGAAGCAGTAAGCTAGCGCTGCAAGTCATCAAAAATCACCTTCGCTGCTTTTTGGGGCGCCTGAAGAAAGACCATCGATCATCGCATTTTCCGTCAATTCCTCCAAGGAGGCTGCGCCACAGATCGGCATTTAACTGTCTCGTGAGTCGTTGTTCCTGTCCAAGGCGCTCCCACCGCAGGCGAACGGCAGGTCTGGAGGTTCCTCCAGGCGGACCGGTTGAACCTGTCAGGAATTTCAGCTAGCTTCCATGGGTGAGCAAAACCAGCAATGAAACACCGATCTTGTCGGCAACAGGCGTCAGCAAGAATTATGAGGATATCCATGCACTCGATCACGTCACCCTTTCCATGGATCGAGGCGAATGCGTAGCCCTGGTGGGAGAAAGCGGCTCGGGAAAGACAACCCTTCTTCGATGCTTCAACCGCCTTGTCATCCCCGACTCCGGTGAGATGACTTACCGGAATAAACCACTTTCCACTCTCGACCCGATCGAGTTGAGACGGGAAGTCGGATATGTCCAGCAAGACGGAGGCCTTCTTCCCCACTGGACCGTTTCGAGAAATACGAGCCTCGTCCCCTGGCTTCGCCATCAGGAAGACCTCAAAGAACGGGCGGACGAAGCCCTTGTTCGGGTCGGTCTCCCGCCTGAGATTTTCGGACATCGATACCCCCGTACGTTGTCAGGTGGACAGCGCCAACGAGTCGCCATCGCCCGAGCGTTGGCGGCCTCCCCTGAAGTTGTGCTTCTTGACGAGCCTTTCGGGGCCTTGGACGCAATCACCAAGGCCGATCTTCACGAAATGTTCGAAATCCTCCAAAAAAATAACTCTCTTACCGTCCTGCTGGTCACACATGACCTACAAGAAGCAGTGCGCCTTGCAGATCGGATCGCAGTCATGCAAAACGGTAAAATCGAACAGATCGCAACTCCTGAAACTCTCATGAAATCACCAGAAACACCCTATGTGGCCAAGCTCCTTCAACGCTCCCGGGTGAAGATCCGGTGAGAATTGCCCTTTTACTTTGTTGCCTCGCGTTTGCGCCCCAGGCCTCCGGGCAGGGGGAAAAAGTGAAGCGCCCGATCACCATCGGAAGCAAGCCATTTGCCGAGAGTGTCGTCCTGGCCGAGATGTTTGCGGAGCTACTGACCCGCAATGGTTACGAGGTCATCCGGCGCCCCAACCTTGCCACCGATGCAGCGTTTCGCGCCCTGGTTGCCGGCGAAATCGATGTCTATCCGGAATATACGGGAACAGGGCTCATCGTTCTCCTCAAGTCAGAGCCGCTCAAGAAACCCCGGGAAGTTTTCCGGGTCGTACGAAGAGAATTTGCCGCTCGATACGGGATCCACTGGCTCCCGCCACTCGGCTTTGAAAACACTTATGCGATCTGTGTCCGCAAAGAGACGGCAGAGAAATACAACCTGGTCACCCTGACCGATCTTGCCCGAGCGGCGTCAAAACTGAAAGCAGGCTTGACTCCCGATTTCATCAGCCGTCCGGATGGCCTGCCGGGGCTCAAGACGAACTACGGACTCGAACCAGCTGAAGTGAATTCCCTGGTCTCCGGCATCAAGTACACCGCACTGGACGAGGGAGAGGTCGACTTCATCGACGGCTATTCCACGGACGGGCAGATTTCCCGCTATGACTTCGTGGTTCTGCAAGACGACAGAAACTTCTTTCCACCCTATGAGGCGGCTCCTCTTGTTGGACAAAACCTCTGGGAAGAGGATCCGGATGCGGTCCTGATTCTCTCGGGCCTGGCCGGATGTCTCGACGAAATCACCATGCGCCGACTGAACGAGAAGGTCATGGAGGACAAGCTCGAGCCCACGCACGTGGCAAGAGCCGAACTCTCCCGTCTGGGACTTGTTGAAGGTTCTTCCGAGACCATCACTCAAAGTGGAACAGGGTTCTGGTCTCTCCTTCTACGAGCTGAGCGCCTCCGTCAATGTGGAGAGCACATCAAGCTGGTCCTTCTCTCTCTTCTTGCGGGCATCATCGTCGCTGTCCCCCTGGCGGTCGTGTTGGTTCGCCTCCGAAGGGGAGCAGAGATCGTTTTGCGGATCGTTGGCCTCTTTCAGACCATTCCCAGCATCGCCCTTCTCACATTCATGATTCCCCTACTCGGAATCGGAACCGCCCCGGCCTTGATGGCTTTATTTCTCTACTCACTCCTTCCCATCCTGCGCAACACCTATGCCGGTATCCGGGATATTCGCCCTGACACCGTGGAATCCGCCCAGGCTCTGGGAATGACTCCGGGCCAGATTCTCTACCGGGTTCAACTGCCGCTCGCAACACCTCTGATCATGGCTGGAATTCGGACTGCCGCAGTGATCAACGTGGGAACAGCAACTCTTGCTGCTTTCATCGCCGCAGGAGGGCTTGGCCAGCCGATCGTCGAGGGCCTCTATCTCTTCAATGCTCCTCTGATCCTTTCCGGGGCGATTCCCGCGGCGGTCCTGGCCCTGGTTTTTGACGGAATTCTGGCACTCCTTGAGAAGGGCATTGCCCCAAAAGGGCTTGAGCCCCGAAAAGCTTGACCCGGAAAGCGAAGAGTCATCATGAAGCGAAAACTCACGTGCATTCTCCCCCTGTTGCTCGCTCTTTCTTGCTCGACGCAACAGCGAAAAAGCGTTGAAAGCACGGAGGAAAGCACGGTCGCCCGACCCAACATCATTCTCTTTCTCGTTGACGACATGGGCTGGCAAGATACCTCGGTTCCATTTCACTCGGAGACAACCCCCTTCAATCGGTTCTACCGGACCCCGAACATGGAGCGTCTCGCAAAAGAAGGAATCCGATTTACTCAGGCCTATTCCGCCGCGGTCTGCTCCCCCACACGAACTTCGATCCTCACCGGGAAGAACCCGGCGCGACACGGGGTCACGAACTGGACACTGCGCAAGGATCAAGATTCGTCGGGAAAGACCGATCGGCTGAAGTCTCCGGACTGGAATCTCAACGGTATCCAGCCCGACACTCCCACATTGCCTCGGCTTCTCAAGGAACAGGGTTATCGGACCATTCTGGCCGGGAAAGCACATTTTGGCGCCAAGGGAACACCTGGAGAGAATCCCGAGAATCTCGGTTTCGACGTCAACATCGCCGGCCACGCAGCAGGAGCCCCGGGGAGTTACCAGGGTAAAAATAATTATCGAAAAGACCCAGATGGAGAACCAAGAATCTGGGATGTTCCCGGTCTCTCAACATACCACGGAAAAGATGTTCACCTGACGGAAGCGTTGACGCTCGAAGCGATCAAAGAGATGGAGCTATCCGTCGCCGACGATAGCCCCTTTTATCTATACTTGACCCACTATGCGGTTCATACCCCGATCCAGCCCCACGAACCATATTGCACCCAGTACCTCGAGCGAGGCGCCAACCCGGTGGAGGCAAAGTATGCATCGATGATCGAAGGCATGGATCAAAGCCTTGGGATGATCCTGGACGAACTTGAAGCCCTCGGTGTCGCCGAGAACACACTGATTCTATTTACGTCCGACAACGGCGGGTTGACCGTGGTAGCACGAGGAAAAACTCCTCAAGGCACCGGAGCAAATACCCATAACCTCCCCCTCCGGGAAGGAAAGGGATCAGCCTATGAAGGTGGAACCCGGGTTCCCCTGATCGTGAGCTGGGGAAAAAGCAACCCGGACCATCCCAACCAGAGACTTCTACCGATTCAAGAAGGTGGTACAAGCCACGTCCCGGTCATCTGTGAGGATTACTTCACGACCCTTTGTCACGTGGCCGGAGTAAAAGATCTCTCCGAGCGCGCACCGGATATTGATGGAGTGGACATTCGTCGGGCGATGGTTGGCGATGAGACCTTCACCCGGGCCGGCCCGCTCCTTTTTCACTATCCCCATGTATGGGGGCCCAAAGGCCGGGGCTACCAGCCTCACAGTGCAATTCGGATGGGTGATTGGAAAGCAATCTACTACTATCAGATCCGGGAATGGGAGCTCTACAATCTGGCGGAAGATCTGGGGGAACAGACGAACCTTGCCACCACGGAGCGGAATCGGCTGCATCAACTCGCCTCGAAGATGGCGTCCACTCTTTCTACCATGGGAGCCAAATACCCGAGGGACCGGGAATCCGGGAGAGAAGAGCGCATGATCAGGCCCTAGCAGCCCGTTGACAAAGTCAGATTCCGCCGAGGACAGCCCTTTCGACCCAGCTCTGCGTCGCCGAAAAGCACAAGAATCAACAAATTCGAGTCCATTCCGGCTCCTTGATCTGA
>JAJDCM010000251.1 GCA_029260825.1 Planctomycetota bacterium
TTCGATTCCGCCGAAGAGGGCCGTGTCGCAGGTAGTGGGGTTCATCAAAGGGAAGAGCGCGATTTACATAGCGCGAAATTTCGGTGAGCGGCGGCGGAACTTCACGGGGGAACATTTCTGGGCGCGAGGGTATTTTGTGTCCACCGTGGGCCGCGACGAAGAAGTCATCCGTGAGTACATGCAGCAGCAAGAGAAGGAAGATCAACGGCAGGAACGGCTGAAGTTCGATTGATCGTTAGCCACCTTTAGGTGGCGCAAGGGCTGCGCAGCAGCCCGTCTGGCCGCTTTGAGCGGCTCACAAATTACAAGGCCCCCGGCTTTGCCGGGGGATCATTACTTTGACCAGGCCGCGGTGAAGCTCACGGTTCTGTCAAGAACTGCCAAGTGCGAAAATGAAGATAAGGACTCCAGGGACTATTAGCGGTCATAAAAGTAAACAGGTGTTCCGCATCGAATAACCTTGAGCTTCGGAGCTCCTGCTTGATCCTCTCCGGGGTGGCGTGCCTTCTTGCTCAAAAGAAGCCTCCCAGGTTCCAGAGAAGCTCGCGCAGCCGATCGGTGGCAGGGGTGGTGGTCGGGGATTCCTCTTCGAATTCGATCCGGATCTGCAATCCTCTCTTGGTGACCAGCTCCTCGAGAAAGCTCATGATGGCTTCTTCCAGAACCGCGGCATCGCCAAGGTCAACCCGGGTCACTCCCTTCGACTTGTCCCTCGGATTGATCACCCATGCGGTAGGCTGGGGTGAGGTCCAGCGACAGCATTGTAGATGGCCAGCCGGTGACAGACAAGAGCCCCTCGGACCTACCAATGCCCGTCTCGCTCGACCGAGCTCAATGTCCAGCCACTCTCCGGCCTCTTTTGGATGTCGTCTCCGGCACGAAAACAGGTATCCCAAGCAGCTCTAGGGATTTCACCTGAGATTCTGGGCAAAGATTCTTTCCCTTCCCTGTGCGCTTTCCTCCCCCACTTCCGCTCCTGGGTCAGATGCCGGACCCGAAGTCCGGCCCAATTCCGAAACTTGCCCCATAGGGTCCAGATCATTAAAGGAGCTAATTGTGCACTATCCAAAAAACAAAACCCGAGAAAGTGCTTCGCGCCGCATCACTGCCGGACTTCTCCTACCCTTCGCAATGAGTCTTGCCGTGGGACTTGCAGGGTCATCAGGAAAAGCCCAGTGCCCCCAGCAAGAATCACAGAAGCTGGGTTCGCCACCGGCCTACGGAAGGGATCATTTCGGTAAGAGCGTAGCCATAAGCGGCGATGTCGCCATCGTGGGTGCTCTGGACGAGGATAACTTCTTCAGTACCGGCGCCGTCTACGTCTACCGATCAAACGGCGTTTCTTTTTCAATGGAACAGAAGCTCATCGCTTCCGAGTCAACCCCCGAAAACCTTCTCTTCGGCCGCAGCGTAGCGATCAACGGCAATGTGGCAATTGTCGGAAGCAGGCGGGTCGGTCCCGGAAATGATGGAGGCACCGCCTATGTCTACCGCTTCGATGGTTCGACCTGGGCGGAGTCTCAGAGACTTAAGGCCTCGGATGGGGACGGGGGGTCTTTCGGCGACACAGTGGCCTTCGACGGCACCTTGATCATCGTGGGCGCAACGTTAAACGACAACGAGAACGGCAACCAAGCCGGGGCTGCCTACATCTATCGCTACGATGGCTCCTCTTACATCGAAGAGCAGAAGCTCGTCGCCTCCGATGGCGATTACCTCGACGGATTTGGAGGGTCAGTGGCTCTCGACGGAGATACGATCGTCGTCGGAAAAAGCAACCCCCATACAGGCGGCGCGGTGTACATTTACCGATTCGACGGCGCCTCGTTTGTAGAGCAACAGGTCATCCGCAACCCCGACCAGACCACTTCGAGCCACTTCGGCAAGCAAAACGCGATCAGTGGCGACACTCTCATCATTGGCCATTCGCGGGAGAACACGACATACGTCTACCGATTTGATGGCTCCTCCTTCATGATGGAGCAGGAACTCCTCGCATCCGACGGATCCTCCGGCAGCTTCGGGAGCTCCGTGGCCATCAGCGGCGACACCGTCCTGGTTGGAAAGCAATACGGAAATACTCACTACCCCTACTTCGGAACGGCCTACCTGTTCCGCCTCATGGACGAGGGGTACGTGGAGGAGCGAAAACTCTTCCCCTCCGACGGCCTCAACTATCAACAATTCGGCTACAGGGTCGCCATCGACGGCGATGCAGCCATCGTCGGCGCCCCGAGCGTCAATGGAGATTACCTCAGGGGATCGGCTTATACATTCAGCGACCTCTCGATCGATCTCCTTACGCCCCGTTCCGGAACGGTTAACGCCGGAGCCGGTGAGACCACCGATGTTCTGACGATCAACGGCAGCTCCGGCGACGAAAGGAGTGTGGTGCAAATAGGTCAAGGAGAACCCTTCACCATCGACCTCGATTCGGCCCCGAGCGGACCCGCGCAAAGCCTCTACGCCATGTACATCTGGGCAGGATGCCCCTCGCTCAAACCCTTCGAGCTCCGACACGGAAGTGAGATGATCGGAACCTTCGTCAATGCAACCCCTCTTCATCCGCAGACAGCTCCTCAACCGCTTCGCGTCCTGAGAAGTCCAGAGCTGCCCGGAGCGGTATCCGCCGGAGTGACCCGGATCACGGGAGCTTCGCGAGCACCTTTCTCGTTGCCAACGAATGGAGTTCGGACCCCGGGGACATTCGTCTTCCAGAGCCTACTCCAGGACAATGGAGCGGACAATGCCACTCGCTTCAGCGTGAGCAACGCGGTGATCCTCGAGGTCGATTGATCCACCTTCGAGCTACGTCGGACCCTGTTCACAACACGGAACTCGATTGGTTCATCCAGAACATACTCCTCTTTTTCTCGAAGCGGCGGCCGCCAAGGCCGCCGCTTCTTCACGCAAGCAACCTCGCCCGTTCTGCGGATTCGGCATGAACTGACCTCCCCCCAACCGACAGTCCAGGTAAAGGAGACCCTTACGGTGCGCGACAACAAGAAGAACCGATGGATCATATGGGCATTGTTGCTTCTTTTTGCTGGTTTGACTGGTTACCTCGGCCAGAGCCTGGAGAAGCCCGTGGCTCGGCTTGTGGATCACTGGGGCGGCATTGGCCAAGCGAATGGGGAAGCAATTGGCAATACTGTCAACATGTACACGAGCATGTTGCCACTAGCCTTTCTCCCCCTGTTCCTTCCGAATCGCCTTGGGATACGAAAGAAAATCGTGCTTTCTCTTAGCCTGATCTCTCTCTTCACGATCGTCCTAGGACTCACTCTCTTGATCTCCTATTTCCTAGGCCATCCTGAAATTGTGCTCACAATAACTGGCACTGTTTCCACCATTCTTCTTGCGTGCATCCTAGCCAAGACAAAGTTCTTCGACTTGGCGTCTGAAGCTGAGTAAATTTCATAGCTGTCTGTATCGACATCATCCCGGGCGACCGGGTCGGTTTGCAGATGCTACCCTCTTCGTGTTCTGATGAGCCCGGGGGTACCCGGTGCCCTTCGGGCGGGGTAGCCAGAACCCAGGGACCACCGAGAGCGCCTTTCTCGCTACCAACGAACGGGATTCGGGCCGAAGGGACCTATGTTCTCCAGGGTTTGCTTCAGGACAATGGCGCAAGTAATGGTGTCCGCTTCAGCGAGCAATGCGGTGATCCTCGTGGTCGAGTGATCCTTCTTCGCTCGCCTCGGAGAGGTTGGCGAGCATCGGCGGAGTAGGATTCACTCAAACCGCAAGAACTCGACCTCCCTTTTCCCGAAGCGGCAGCTCACAAAGCCGCCTACAAACACTTGACCTCGACGTAGGATCCGTTATCCTGGACGTCTTACCCCCCGGAGAAGGGCCACTCCAGATGCAGAACCGCGAAAACGGAAAGAAGCGAGAAGAATCGAGGCAACCAACCGAGAAGATGCGCCTCGAAAATCTCGGGGACATGCTCGACTCGATCCTCGTTAAAGACAAGAAAGACCGGCCTGAGGGCCTTCCCCTCACCATCGGCCCCTATCGCATCCTCGATACCCTGGGCGAGGGCGGGATGGGCGCGGTGTTTCTCGCCGAGCAGTCCGAACCGGTGAAGCGCAAGGTGGCGCTCAAGATCATCAAGCCGGGAATGGACAACCGGGAGGTCCTCGCCCGCTTCGAATCCGAGCGTCAGGCTCTCGCACTCCTCAGCCATCCCAACATCGCCCAGATCCTCGACGCCGGCGCCACCGAAAATGGTCAGCCCTACTTCGCCATGGAGTACGTCGACGGCATCCCAATCGATGCCTACTGCAACCAGCACCGTCTCGACCTCGAGGAGCGGGTCGAGCTCGTGACCCAGATCTGCCACGGCCTGCAACACGCCCACGAGCGCGGAATCCTCCACCGGGACATCAAGCCGTCGAACATCCTGGTGACCACCCTCACCGGGGACAAGCGCCTGACCAAGATCATCGACTTCGGGATCGCCAAGGCTCTCCTTGGCAAACTCACCGAAAAGACACTCCACACCCAGCTCGATCGGATGATCGGAACACCTCACTACATGAGTCCGGAGCAGACCCGGCCAGGCGCGATGGCCCTCGACGGGAGGAGTGACGTCTACTCGATCGGAGTTCTCCAGTACCAGCTCCTATCAGGCAGCCTTCCCTTCGACTACCGGGAGGGAGAGGCTTCCGACTACGTCCACCTGCTCGGTGACATTCGCGACAAGGATCCCGTGCCGCCCAGCACCCAGATCACGAAAGCGAGAAACGCCGAGGAGTTGGCCAGAGACAGATCCTTCGAGGATTCGAATGCTCTGTCCCGCCGGCTCCGGGGAGACCTCGACTGGGTGACGATGCGGACGCTCGAGAAGGACCGGAAGCGGCGCTACGACACGCCGATGGAGCTGGCCGCCGACCTGGATCGTTGGATGCGGAAGGAGCCGGTGCTCGCCGGTCCCCCGGGATTCGGCACCCGGATGCGAAAGATGCTGCGCCGGCGGAGGGTCCTCGTCTCCACGGTGACCGCGGCGACGATCATGCTATTACTCGGCTTCGTTCTCGGCAAGACGCTCTTCGATCCGGAAATGGACGGTGAGTCCGGGACGGAGGCCGCCATAGCACCTGGGCCTGTGACCCCGGAAGAAAAACCCGCCCAATCCAGCACCCCGAAACCGTCCGTCCGGTTTCGCGCCTCGGCGACGGTCTGCAGGGTCCAGCCCAGGGACAACAAGGACCCCCTGAGAACACCCCTCCGTGTCTGGGATGGCATCACCGAGGGGCAGTACATCGGTGTCGAGCTCGACGTCGACCGGGAGGCCTGGGTCTACTTCTTCGGCGAAGATGAGCTGGGAGATCAGATCCGGCTCTTCCCCGGGCCCGGCGTCAAGATGCAGAATCCCGTCCAGCCGGGAGAACACGTGCTCCCCACCAGGACCGGCGGATGGCCGATCAAGAACGACGGCGGCGGTGCCGAGCATTTCTTGCTCGTGATCGGCGATCAACCCGTGGACTTCGCCGAGGAGCTCGCCCAGAAGATCAAGCCCGCGCTTCTCTCCAAGAAGGCGCGGCGCAGCCTTACCCGTTCGGCCGGAGCCGCGGTCGAGTTCGCTCCCGCTCCTGACAGCGATACCCAACCACTTCTCTCCTCTCAGGTCCAATCGCTCGAGAAAGGGATCATCGAGGTCACCGAGGATGCCCTGGTCCGGGCCTTCCACCTGCGTAACGACACGAAGTGAATCGTCCTGCGGCAGCTTGCGGAGTTGAGGAAAGGGACGCTGCCATTGCGGCTCACTCCCACTCCCCGTCGAGCACGAAAGCACCCCACGTCGATGGCAACCCCTTCCCGTCTCCCTCCCGGTTCTCCTCCAGCATCCAGAGCTGCGCCTGACGCAAGGCCTCCAGCTTCCCCATCTTCTTCAGCCACAGATTCTCGTAGAAACGCTCCATCAGCTCCTGCGTGCTGTCGTCCCGCACCTGCCACAGAGAGCTGACCACCGTTCGCGCTCCCGCAAGACGGAAACTTCGCCGCAGACCGAGCATTCCCTCTCCAGCTTCCGCTCGCCCCAGCCCCGTTTCACACGCAGAAAGCACGACCAGATCACAGCCCGAGAGATCGAGGAACGTCACTTCTTCCGCGGTGAGGAGACCGTTGTCTCTTCCTTCCTCCGGTTCCGCGTTGGCGCCCGCGAACACGAGGCCCGAGAGAAGGCCGGGGAGGAGGCCGGTGATCGTTCGCTCCGTCTCCTCGAGGAACAGACCGTCCCGCATCTTCTCGACTTCCTTACCGGCGTTTCGCCACGCGGACGGTAGGCTGTCGGGTTGGAAGTAGCCGTGGGTGGCCAGATGGACGTGGGTGTGCCGGGACATCTCCCTCTTGATCGCTTCCTCCGTCGCCTCCTTTCCCAGCAGCAGGGTCGAATCCCCTTCGTCCTCCGTCATCTCCTCGAAGAAGCCCGTGATCGCATCCGCCTCCTGGCCCGTGAAGGAGAGTCGAGCCCACTTCTCGGGAAGACCACCCCGGGTCTCCAGTCGGGCCACGAGCGACGGGACAGCGGGTTCGGCCTCAAGCTTTCCCCGGCGCCGGTAGTCAATCGCCCCCGCAGCGAGAAGGCTCGGAGAGACATCGGTTTTCCGGGGCTTCGTCTCCAGCAGACTCATCAGGTCCTGGAGGTAGACGAAGGAATGGTGCTCGATCAAGAAGCTCCCGTCCTTTTCCTGGAGAGTCTCGAAGGGGAGTGTTCCCAGAAAGGTATCCGGGGATAGGATCACCAACTCGGCGTCTCCAATCGCCTCGCGAAGAGGATCCCAGAGGAGCTCGCGAAGACGGAAAACGGGTGTAGTTTCGCCCTCACCGAATTCGATCGGTGAACTCAAACCGCGTTTGCTCACAAAGACGCCAGGCTCGGTCACCAGCTCCTGGAGAAAAGCCGCTGTCGTCTCCTCGAGGATTCTTGCTTCTCCGAGATCCAGCCAGAGAGGATCGTTATCGCCGGGTCGGATGACGAACGCCGAGACCCGGCGAGGAGCCCAATGTCCCTGGGAGATCCGTTCCTTCCCTTTCCACTCCGCAAGCTTCCAGCACCGATGGACGAAAAAGTCCACCGCCACCGAATGGGGAGGGAGAACCAATCGGAGAACCGCGGACTCTTCCCCCCTTTGCCACGCATCCCCTCTCACTTTCTCCCCCTCTCTTTCCCCCCGACGAAGTGCCAGGTCTCGCTCGAGTGCCTTGCTTTTGTTACGGAGTGTCTCGAGCTTCCGTCCGTGGGCCTTCCGGTCCGTGACCTCCCGCGAGTACAGTGCATCCGACAGAGCTTTTTGCGCCCGGCGGATGTCCTGGATGAGCGCCTGCTCCTCGAGCGGATGCGCGGCAAACCGCAACCGATCGGTCCCGAGCAATTCCCGTGTTGCCCTTCCCTTCCAGGAAAGGACCGTTGAGGTCACCTCCTCGACGACCGTTGACTTTCCTTCTGCCGCCAGAGAACCCAGCAAGCTCAGATAAAACTCGAGATAGGACCGGAAGAGCCGCGCAAACATAATCCTCTCGCTCTCTGTCTGGGTTCCGAGATTCGCTTCGAGCTCCGACTCTTGAATCAGCAGAGCCCGTCGGGTCACATCGCTCGCCTTCTCGATGTTTCCAACGTCGGCTTCGAGAAGCGCAAGATTGTGCAGGCCTATCGCTACCGAAGGATGGTCGGGGCCGAGCGACTTCTCCCGGATCGCAAGAGACCTCTCGTGCAGAGGACGCGCTTCTTCGTAGTGGCCCTGTGCCTCGAAGAAAAGCGCAAGATTGCTCAGACACTTGGCCACATCCGGGTGATCGGGGCCGAGCGACTTCTCCCGGATCGCAAGGGACCTCTCGCACAGAGGACGCGCTTCTTGGTAATGACCCTGCGTCCTGCGGAGTTTCGCCAGGTTGTTCAGACTCTGGGCCACATCCGGGTGGTCGGGGCCGAGCGACTTCTCCCGGATCGCAAGTGACCTCTCGTACAGAGGACGCGACTCTTCGTACTGACCCTGTGTCTCGAGGAGACTTGCCAGACTGTTCAGACTCTGAGCCACATACGGGTGATCAGGCCCTAGCGACTCCTCCAAGATCGCAAGGGATCGCTCGAAAAGGGGACGCGCCTCTTCGTACTCACCCTGCGTCATGAAAAGCCCCCCGAGATTGTTCATACTCTGGGCCACATCCGGGTGGTCGGGGCCGAGCGACTTCTCCAAGATCGCAAGTGACCTCTCGTACAGAGGACGCGCCTCTTCGTACTCACCCTGCATCTTGAGGACAACCGCCAAGTTGTTCAGGGACGCCGCCACATCCCGGTGGTCGGGGCCGAGCGACTTCTCTCGAATCAAAAGCGCCCGCTCGAAGAGGGGACGCGCCTCTTCGTACTCACCCTGCACCATGAGGAGACGTGCCAGGTTGTTGAGGGTCAGGGCCACTTCCGGGTGGTCGGGCCCAAGGGACTTCTCCCAGATCGCAAGGGATCTCTCACACAGAGGACGCGCCTCTTCGTACTCACCCTGTGTCTTGAGGAAAACTGCGAGATTGTTCAGGCCTCTCGCCACATCTCGGTGGTCGGGGCCAAGAGACTTCTCCAAGATCGCAAGTGACCTCTCGTACAGAGGACGTGCCTCTTCGTACTCACCCTGTGCTTCGAGGAAATGTGCCAGACCACTAAGACTCGTTGCCACATCTACATGATCCGGACCACGGGCTATCTCCACACGGCGAAGACTTTCCCGAGCATCCTCAATGCTCTTTCCCATCTTGTCGCGAGGTGACAACTCTCTTGGCATTCCTGCCGTCACGAGAATCTCGAAGGACCCCGTGCCCCCGTGCAGCGCACAGGCATCGACCTGATAGCTCTTTCCGACCTCAAGCTTGCGGACGATCCTCGAGTGCGTGGCGAGCAGACCGTCGTCGTCCTCGGCCAGCACCACACCCTCTGCATTGCGGAGGACGAGATAGGCATCGAAGAAGTACGACTTCAGCTCGATGTGGTAGGGCCCGGACTCGGTCACTTCGACCCGGAACGTCCTTCCTCGCACCGGGGCGGTCGAATAGCCCGGGTGCAGGATCTCCGTCTCGATCACCGGATCTTCCTCAGTGATCTCGCCCTCGATCGTCTTCCCGACCTCGAGCCGCGCCTCCTCCTCCTCCATCTCCCCCGCCGAGATCCTCGCCGAGGCCACCAGGCCGAGAACCAGCACAAGACCCCACGAGACGCTTCCCTTGACCCAAATCCTCATACCTGGCCCTCTTCCCTGTCCTATGTCCTATGAAGCACCCATCCCATCCCCACGTACGCACTCTCGATCCTCCGATCATAGGTCCTATTCTCCCAGGCCTCAGCCACTCCCGGAAAAGAATTCTGCCCCCTACTGTGCGGTTTCCTCTCTGTCTCCCGCTCCCGGGATCAGACGCACCGGCGCAAAGCCGGCGAAATACGAAATCGCCCCCCAAGGGCAGCAGACGAAGGAGACAGTCATGCGTTACCCCAAAAACTCCCCCCGTAGCGATTCCAATCCGGACACCAACTCTCGCCGAAAATCCCTCGCTCGGCGGCTCGCGACCGGACTTCTCGTACCAACCTCCACTGCCCTTCTTCTGGGCTTCCTCGGATCACCCGGGCACGGGCAAAATGTCCAGGAAGAGACCCAGAAGCTCATCGCAACTGACGGCGCTGGTCGTTTCGACAGCTTCGGGGTGGCCCTGGACATCAGCGACAACGTCGCCCTCGTGGGGTCCGTGGACGATGAGCTGCATCGCGATTCCGGTGCGGTCTACGCCTACCGATCCGATGGCAACTCGTTCAGCCTGGAACAGAAACTCAAGGCCTCCGATGCCGATCCCAACGACATCTTCGGCGTATCCGTCGCCGTCGATGGCGATGTAGCCGTTATCGGTGCGTGGGGGGACGAAGACAACGGACTATTATCCGGATCGGCTTACATCTTCCGATACGACGGGACGACCTGGGTCGAGGAGCAAAAGCTCCTCGCCTCCGACGGTGAAGCCCAGGACCGCTTCGGAGAAAACGTCGAAATCCTCGGGGACGTCGTGCTCGTCGCGGCACGGTTCGACGATGCGGTCTATGTCTTCCGCTTCGACGGCCTCGCCTGGGTCGAAGAGCAGAAGCTCCTCGCTCCCCCGGGATCCGGCAGATTCGGTGTCTCTCTCGCCCTCGACGGAGATGTAGCGATCGTGGGAGACGACATCGGCAACTCAGGCACAGGATCCGCTCACGTCTACCGCTTCAACGGCACCGCCTTCGTTGAGGAGCAGACTCTCCTCGCTTCCGACGGGGCAGCGCAGGACTACTTTGGAACCTCCGTTTCCATCAGCGGCAACACGATCATCGTTGGGTCCTATCGACACGACAACGGTGACGTCGACACGGGCGCAGCCTACATCTATCGCTTCGATGGAGCCTCCTTCGTCGAGGATCAGAAGCTCCTCGCTGCCGACGGCGCACCCGGCGACAAATTCGGCGTCTCGGTTGCCCTCGCCGGCGACCGTGCTGTCGTAGGAGCCTACACCAGCGACCAAGGGCCTGCCTCCGGTGCCGCCTACGTCTACCGTCTACAAGAAGGCTCCTTCGTCGAGGAGCGGAAACTTCTCGCCTCCGATGGCGCCGCCGCCGACCTCCTCGGCAGCAACGTCGCCCTCAGCGGCGACACCGCCATCGTGGCTGCAACAGGCGATGACGACCGGGGCTCCGGCTCCGGTTCGGCCTACCTCTTCACCGGCCTTTCCAGCAACCTCGTGGAAGCCCGGCAGGGCACGGTAAACGCCGGTGCCGGCGCCATCGCCGACGTCCTGACCATCAACGGCAGCGCCGGCAGCGAGTCCCGGACCGTCAACGTCGGCCTCGGAGAGGGCTTCACGATCCAGCTAGACGCCGCACCTGCCGGCCCCGCACAGTCCCTCTACGTCTTCTACGTCTGGGTCGGATCCCCCTCCAACCAGGCCTTCACCCTCAGCAACGCTGGCCAGACGATCGGATCCTTCGTCAACGCGACGCCGCTCCATCGCAACGCAGGCCCCCAGCCATTCCGTGCCCTCAAGAGCCCGGCCCTACCCGCCCTGCTCACCCAGGGAGTGACCGAGGTCAATGGTTCGGCAACCGCTCCATTCGCCCTCCCTGTCAACAACGGGCTACTGACCGGCGGGAGGTTCGTCTTCCAGGGCCTGATCCAGGACGACGCCGCCGGGAACGACACCGGCTTCAGCACGACCAACGCAGTGAGCCTGATCATCGAGTAGAAACGCCCGATGTCTCCCTTCCTGATAGCGGCGGCCATTCAAGCCGCCGCTTTCTTTCGTGTGGACCCGGCTGTTCAGCGGCGAGAAGAAGTCTCTCCTCCAGCAACGTGCCAGCCCTGCATGTGATCAAGAAGCACCCGATCTGTACCCGGCACACCCGGGTCACGCCGTTAACACAAAAAAAATCTCGGAATCATGACCGCTCGTGAGCGTGCTTTGCACTTACCAGGGAAGAGTCGCAAAAGAATCCCTTCACCATGCGGAGTCGACCATGAAATCCAGTTCACGCAAAAAGAGCAGGACACGGTCTTTACCGGATCGAGACAAACCGGCCTCTTCCAAAGCAATTTCTTCTGAGGGAGCTAACCGCGCCGTAATCAACGAGAACTCTCTCGAGGGGCTACCGCTGAGCACCCTCATGCTGTGGGGCATCAGCGCTGCACTCACGAGTGCAGCGATCAAGACCCTCTTCGTCGCGGTGGACGATCCAGAGCTGAGCTTCACCGACTCTTTGCTCCTGCCGGCACTCGGCGCTGACATCATCCTGATCACCATCTTCTTTCGACTTGCCGACACGAAGTTCTACCGAACAATCGGGTCGCTCTTCTTCCCTGTAGCCGCATCATTCTGGTTGCAGGTCTTGTGCGTTTACGGCATCGGCTACTTCCCGACCTGCTTTCATATCCTCGTCGCGGTAGTGCTCTTTACGAGCTCAAGGCTGTTGATCTTCGGCGCAGATCGCACGGAACGCATCACGGGGCTCGTTGCCAGCCTACTCCTTGGATGGGGAATCTGGGTCGCCACCTATACGAGCGGCCACAGCTCCACACCGATCGGCCGAGTCGTCTCCCTCGTGACTCCAATCTTGATCCTCGGCTTGTCGCTCGCGCATGCGGGTCTCCTCTTTCGCCTGGGTCGAGCCATACGCGTTCCCGAGTTGAGAGCGACAGGAAAAGTCCTCAAAATCACTCTCATAACGCTCTCGATTACAACCCTTGTAGGCCTTGCTTGGTTCGCACTCGCGCCACTCGGCAGCAACCAGAAGGACAGCTACCCGGAGAGGCTGCTCCAAGCAGCCCTCGACAGGGATTCACACTTGCAAACGGCCATGATCATCAAAGCGTGGTTAACCGCTGCGATCATCACCACGTTTCTGAAAGCGGTGTTTACCCACTGGAAAAGCGCATCAGAAAAGAACGGCCCAAACTTGACCGACCTTGAGCCCGCTGCTGAAAAGTAAGACTTCGAAAGGGTCCGGAGAGACACCGCACACGAAACGCCTCGGATCCAGAAGGGATGGAGTCATGGAGGACAACTTTACAGGAGATGCGATCCTATGCGCTACAGAATACTCATCGCGGTAATCGTCGCCATCGGAGTCTTCAATACGAGTGGCGCCGCGAAACAAAGAAAATGCGACCGACCTTCGCGGTTCGCTTACAATTCCGGGTACTACGACAGCTCTGTTGAGAAATCAGTACAAGGAAAGAGTGTCGAAGTGCTAGGAAGAACCGCCAGCGACATCACACTTCGGCACGTATACCTTGAGTCATTTGGCAAGACTCAAGAATCAACTCGTGACGATGTAACTCTGTTCGCGATATGCGACTCGACTTTTCGGAGCTACGCTGGCACCAGGAGTGGTGTGCCCTACAGTCAGCATGAGATGGACAGCCTGATGGTGGAATTCATCTGGCTCGATCACGACGGCAAGATGAAGACTCCTCGCACCAGTATTCTATCTTACCATCGCAAGCTCGACGAGAATCACAAGAAACACTGGACCGTGTCAAGCCGCAGCGGGAAACCTGGCTACTCATTTCACAACAGCCTCTCCGAGAGGATCAAATCGATCCTCTGGACCACGTCCGGCTTTCTATATCATCAAACGGGCCCCATCGTCGATTTCACAGCCACAAGCAAAGAAATCGCGACCGGCCTGAGCGGTGCATTACTTGACCTCCTACCATCGGTGTTCAAATCCGCGCTCGGAAAGATCGTCGAATACGGAACCAAGGAGTTGTCGAAAGAAAAGCTTGTCGAATGGGCCCGAAAAGATGGCAACCGCTGGGGATGGGGCACAGCGATCCACAACAGCCAGGCTCTTGAAAACGCAGCCTACTACGAGAAGCAGGGAAAAGGCTTGTGGAAGAATTCAAGAAGCAACTGAGTTTCCTGAGCAATCAAAGGACTACCCAGAATGATTATGATAAACCTCCGAGCCTTCGGCGCCGTCATCTTCTTCATCTCAACGATGCTAACCGGTCGTGCTCATGGCCAGGTACTCGACGAGGCCCGTGCGGCATTCGAAAGTACACGGACTGTGCTCCAGTCCCTCCAGAGGAACGGGGCATCTGAGACGAATCTATCGAAAGACCAAGCCGCCTCGACAATCACCAAGCTCCATGAACTCCACGCCGCTATCAACAAGCAGAATGCTCTCGACGGCAAGATGGGAAAACTCGATGGGGTGCTTGCGCCCGAGATCAGACGACGGGTCAACGAGTATCGCGCAGTCTCTCTATGGCACGCGTGGGCCGCCATCTCCTGTGCCGCAACCTCGAACATCGGGGACACTCCAGAATTCTTGCAGATCACCCTTGGCGGCCCCGAACGACCGCTGGTTCACAGCCTTCTTCAGCTAGCTCTACACCTGAAGAGCGATGACCATCCGGAGCCCCTGGTGTGCAACCTCGACGAATCACCGTGGTTGGTTCTGGATCTCGAGGGCTCGCTACGCTTCAAGCCAAAAGCAGCTTACTCCTCCAAGTCGACCAACTTTGCCTGGATTCCGACGCTGGCCGACCTGATTGGCAAGCCCGATCAACCCACGAAACCCGTCAACGCCATGCTGCCGCTATGGGGGCTGATCAACCGAATCGTCGATCGACATCAGAGCAATCTGCTCGATCCCGAAGGAAAGATCGCCTCAAATAGATGCGTCGAGCGCCCCATCGCCGACGCCCTGGACTCGCTCTGTACAAAGTCCGCACTGGGTTCTCTCGCACCGAACACCAATCGGCGGGTCCAGAGGCTAACAGCCTTCCTACGCTTCCGGGAAAACGCCTCGGCCCCTCAACGACTGGTCGCGATCGTAGATGAGCTGCGCATGATCCGGCGCACCAGGCTCCGTCAACTTGAGTCCGCCAGCACACCACAGCCGGGTGATCCTCCTCCTGGAGTTCGCGTATTCCAAGAGATGATGCGGGATCTCGCCGAGCGAAGGAAGTCTACCGCACAGGCCGCGGCAGGAGCCGTTTACGACCTGATCATTGCAGCACTTCCCGTACCTTTCGATCCGACGGATACGTGTCTTCAAGCCACCGTATGGCTGCGTTACGTTATCTTGCAGACATTCACGGCAGGGGATCGACCGACCAACGAGACGACGGGACTCAATGCCGCCTGGTCCTTCTTGGTGCCAGGCGCCACGTCCGCCGGCGGGAATCGAGGCAAATGCCCCGACCCCGATGAAATCGCGTTCCCCAGATTCGACCGACGATCGGCCCCTGATCAGTTCCTGCGGTTTGGCCAGCTCCCCGCCGAGAATTCGCTGGCGGACTTGCTCGACAAGATCGCCGACCAGACGATCGCGTTGGCCAGGGTGCAAGAAGAGGTCCGCGCAATCGGACACCTGTTACTCGATGACCCAGTCACCAATCGGCACCCGCGACAAGAGCAACTGAGCGCTGCAATTCTCCGAGCGCTGGATGCGGCCCGAAAAGCCCAAGATGCCGGCATCAGGCCAGGCCACCGAGGTATTATCGGAAGCGCCAGGGCGCTCGGCATCAGCGCGACCGCCACCGAACAGGACCGCGTTTTGACGCACGCCGTCGCCCTGGCGGGACTGGCGCAATCCCTCGTGCAAGATCTCAGGAAGTTGAACCAAAGCCCCGAACGGCTTCCTGCTAGCGCACTGGCAACGCTGGGGGACGTCGACATCGCTTGGCGACAGTTCGATCCACCGGCACGGACGCTCCAGGCCTACAAGGAGGACCTTGATCTGGCGCTGAAGTCCTATTGCAAATCCCAGGCCGAGTTCGAGGCTGAGCGGGCGCGAGAGGCCGTACTCCAAGACTACGAGAACGCAGTCGCCTCCTACGAATCCTCATTGCTCGAACAGCAAGCCGTCGTTCTCGGTGAAAAGGTCGCCAAGCTGGTGGTCGAGCGTAGCCAGCGCTTGCGGGAGATCGTCGCTCTGGAGAACAGTGCGGCGCACTTGCTCGTCAGAATCCGGGAGCTGGAAAATCAAGGGCGCGCCGGGGAAGTTCGGGCAGCGGACCATGCCGTCGCTCTCCGAGCCCGTGCGCGCGACCTTGCCCAGGTCCAGGTCGAAGCTCTGGAGGAGCTGCATTTAACCTACAAAAACCAGGTCACGGGCGCCATCCACCAGTTCAACCAGCGCGCGGACGAGCTCATGCGCCTCGCAGATCACATCGAGGACCAGAAGCGCAAGAGCTCCTTTGTCAAGATGATCAAGAGCATCGTCAGCGTCCTCGGCGTTGTGCTGACTCCATTCACAGGCGGTCAATCTCTGGTAGTGGCTCAGGCCGTCAATCAGACAATCACAACGATAGACACGGTCGCCAAGCTGGACTGGTCGAGTCTCGGTGATACGGTCGAAGGCATCGTACAGATAGGAGGAGGGTTCAGCGACTTCTCCAAGGAGTTGGGGATGGATCTCCCCGAAAACCTGACGCTCAAAAACTTCAAGAATCTGAAAAAGGGTCTGAAGAGCGTACGTGAGTGGGCCCACACTTCTAACCGAGACCTGAAAGTCTGGAGCGATTCCGCTACCGCACTGGTCAGAAATATCAAGGAAGAGAATACTGATCCACGAAGGCTCCTGGCTCTCGTAGCGGCGGACGTTCCTCTTCGCCTAGAGGGTGAGAAGCTTGTCGCCGACGTGGGCGATAGCGCGCATCAACTCAAAGACGACCTGGAGACAGCGGCCCGCTCTCTGATTGAAGTAGGAGGCGTGCTGAAGAACAACGTGGCCGAACGGGCGCACGCTCTTGGGCAAACGCAGGTCATGGAGGAGCCGGAGCAATTCCTCAAGAACGCTCTTGTTCAGTTGCCGAAGCAGGCCTTGCAGGAACTCGGCATCGATACAAACGAAGCAAACATACGATTCGAAATAGCCAAGAAACAGCTGATCGAACAGATCAAGAGCTCCAGCAAACCCGTGAGAACGCGCATCGCACAGTCCCTCACCGCCGGAGCCGTGCTCCTTGATCACAAGCAAAAAATCCTGCTCGTTGATCGCGACGTCATCAAAGAAGTCAATGCCATGCTTCCGAAGATCGCCGCATCTGGCATGCTTCTGTGCGACAACGCAATTCGACAGGTTCAGCTCCCCCCCCGGGAAGAAGCAGAAAAGTGGCTCGATCGCCTCGAAGACCTCGACACTTTGACCGCGGATACCCTCAGCGAATGTCTCGATGGTCTCAATCTCAAACCAGAACAGGCGATGAGCGTGCTGTCCCTGTTGAAGGCAGACGTTCCCTTGCGCACAATTAGCGGCAGGATCACGGCCGACCTTCCAAACTCCGCACTTGAACTCGAAGGCGACCTGAAGGATGCAATCGGCGACCTGATTCGTATCGGTGGAGTCTTGAACAACAACCCGTCCGAACGGGCACGCGCCCTCCGCCAGAAGCAGATCGATCCGGAAGAATATCTGAACGAAGACTACCTGAAAAAGGCCCTCGTCCAGTTGCCGCAAGAAGCGCTGAAGGCCCTTGGCATCCCTGCAAGAAAGAGCGACTTCATTGACGCACGGTCGCGCCTTCTTGAGCAACTCGAAAGATCCAGCAAACCAATCCGAGAACGCTTCGCTCAGGCGCTGGCCGTCGGATCTGTGCTGCTCCAGGACACAAACGGTATGACACTTCTCGTGAACTGCAAGCTCTCGCAGGAGATCAAATACCTGCAAAAGACGCTCGAGAGCGTGAAGAAAACCACCCAGGATCAAGAACTCAAGGCACTCCACAGCTCCATCCGCAAGGCCCAGCTAAGAATCGATGATCTGGCGAACCGGGCAGGGCGCAGTGAAAAGGATCTCCGAAGGATCGCCGATGGCCCCATCAAGAACGAAGTTGACGGACTGCGGGAAATACTCAAGGAGTACAAGGAAACGCTGAACAGGAGAATGGAAGACCTGTGGGGTGCGGAAAAGGAATTCTCCATCTCCACCTACAGCCGCGCCGCACGTCAAGCCTACTTGAAAGCAAGCAAACTCGGCATCGAGGCAGCCGCGAAGTCCGAGGAGGCCAAACAACTTCATCTCCTCAACGCAGAACTTGAAGGGCGAGTATCAGACCTGGGCCTGCGGCAGCAGCAGGATCTTGTCGAAGCTCGTCGCCTTGAGCTCAACGCACAACGGCGCGCCATCGATCGTGCCGCGTCGCGTTGTCTGGCCCTGGGGGTCCGCTCGCGACTTCTGAGCACCCACAGCAGCGACCCCGCATGGACAAAGCTGAGCCCGTTACGAGTGCTCGCACCAATGCTCGGCTATGGGCACACCGCTGCACTACGGAAAGCGGTAGACGCCGCAGGCGGTATCGCAAGATGGGCAGCACTCGTTGATCCCTCGGAGGCAAAAAAACTGGGCCACTTGGTTCTTGACTCGAGACTGCAGACCATGGTGGGCAACACTCATGGTGAGGCGATCGCGAAATTGCACGAGCTGGCCGACCAAGCGACAAACATCGTCCAATCTGCCATTGACGAGGATCGCTTGAGGCCAGACATCGCCCACTTCGAGTTCTCCTGCAGCGATATTGCGGTGTTTCGGACAACGATCGAAGAAACACGTGACGGCGACGGAGAGGAGTACTTTGTCGGTCACATAGCACTACCCCTCGTCGCAGTGAAGGGCAAGGCCGAGGAGCTGACGGTATTCGGAGGATTGCCGGTCAACACCACGCCGAACGACTACCACGTCTTTCGCCTCCTCAGTCAGGAAACCAAGGGCCGCTGCTACGTCTATCCAGATCTCGCGAAGGCCGTGTTCGATGATGACTTTCGCATAGCGAATCTGGGCATGACATGGAAACTCTATGAACCGTACCTCGCCGCCGAAGGATCAGACACCACGAGACTACTCTCGAAAAGCCTCAGTCTAGCTGGCAAGCATCGTAAACGACCAGTTCTGGACAAGTATGTCCGCGATGCATTTACCGAGATTCATCGAGAGTTTCCGCAGCGGCGCAAGCAACGAATTGTACCCGGCTGCGGCACATGGATCTGTGAGTTCCGAGGCCACGTCGGCAGCCTCGCCAATCTCGTAGGCAAACCCGGCGCCGAATTTGATGAAGTTATCGAGGAATTCATTCAGGGGGTTAGAATCCACATCCTGGTACCTATTCAGGTCATTTCTCCCTGAGCAATATTCCCTCCAACATCTCAAGGAAACATTTTCATGAAAAAAACCACTCCACTGTTAGCAAGCCTGCTGGTTGCGGGCATCGCTTTGGCGGCCATTGTTTCTCCTTCGCCCCTCTATTCCAAAGATTCCGGGCAGATTGAGCATGCTGCGGAGATCAAAGAGCTCTACTCGGAAATGGCAGCCTTGAAGGAAGCACTCACCGGACAGGTGAGTGCCCGTGAGAAAAATGGACAGTTGCTCAACCGGGTCCATCAGGTGTACCAACCAGGTATGATCATCGCTTACGGCGGTGCCATCATCCCCGGAGGGTGGGCACTATGCAATGGCGACATTCTCGACGGCAATCAGCCAGAGTATGCGGAACTATATCGGGTGATCCGCAAACAATTCGGCGGCGGAGCGGGAAATCAATTCCGGGTGCCCGACCTGCGTGGCCGCACCGCTATTGGAACCGGCCGGGGCCAGAACCTCACGACCCGAGGTCTCGGTGAAACGCTCGGAAGAGAGACTCACCAGCTCAGCCTGGAAGAAATGCCCGAACATGATCACGGTGGCTCCACCGATACGGGCGGCGCTCATTCGCATAAAATCAAGAGACACACTTCTGACGGCGACATTGAAATCACGTGGGGAGATGGGGGCGGATCTTCTGGTCATAGAATTGACTCGGCAGGAGGCAAGGCTCATCGCCCGATAAGTACGGATAAAGAAGCGGCTCACAGTCACTCAATCACGTCTGCGGGTAGGGACAGGCCCCATAACAACATGCAGCCGAGCATTGCCGTCAACTACTTGATCAAGCTCTAACGGTACCCCGATTCAGAGACGTGAGTCTCCGAGCCCTCGATGTCGAGCAGGGATTCCTAGGATCCTTGGCAATAACGAAGGGTATTCAGTCAGATCAAGTCGGTGCTGCCTCAATCGCATCCAGAGGCGACCGGGAGGATCGGGAGCAACACGCGCGTCGACGCGCCGGATGAAGGACAGCCATTGTTTGCTTTCTGACGCAAACGACGCCGGATGGGAGGGCACCAGGCCCTCCCACCTAGCTTTCTCATGTGACTCGATCCTGCAGAGATTGATCCGACGTGCCCTTTGACACTGTCTAGCCCGGATGATTCACGAATTTGGCGAGAATCGCCCCAGGTCGCCACTGGCTGCGTCGTTACGGCAATTTCGATCCTCGATGTGTCGCAAAACACGCCTGCGGTCGGAGTCACCTAGACCTCAAACAAGCGTATGAGAGAAGGGTAAATGCGGCTATTGTTCGGAAACTCTCAGGGCGCACCCCTCCCCGAAATCCCGCTCCGGATTCTCCCAAACTTTCGCCGGTCTGAATTTTCTCTTCGACGCGCACCTCGGTTTC
>JAJDCM010000252.1 GCA_029260825.1 Planctomycetota bacterium
CGGACATGAGCTCTCGATAGACGGACAGGATGCAGTCTTTGGAGAGGGGGCCTTGATTCAGGGACTCGACCCGCTCAAAGACTTCTTGCTCCCGTTTTGGCACGTAGATCGGCGCGCCGTCCTTGCGCTTGATCTCACCGATTGAGGTGGCGCAGGTGGCCCGCTGGTTGAGGAGATCGACGATCTTGCGATCGAGTTCATCGATTCGATTTCGGAGGTTTGCCAGGTCTTGGGCCATGGAACTCTTGCCGCCCGGTCGGAGGATGAAATCAACAGGTCGAGGCGCAGATGGTACGACCCGGCCGGGGGGGAGTCAATAGGAGGAAGAGCGGCGATTGAGGGACTGTCAAGTGGGGTGAGTCAGAACTTATGTGCAGAACTTTTGACTCACCCCACTAGGGACCGAACAGGCCGCCAAATCCGTTGGGGTCCTCGTCGTCGTAGTCAGGACCCTCGGGAGGAATTCTCAGGTCTGGTCTCTCCTCCCAGAGGATGGTGTAGATCTTCTGGTTTTCTCTTCGGAAGACGATTCGAATTCTCTTTTCGATTCTTTCGAGTTTGGCGGTGATGTAAACCGAGAAGACCGAGCTCTTCACGTCGATCAGGTTCTGAATCTCGTTGAAGGCATCGGTGTCAATCACGTTGTTTTCCGTGAGATCGGTGGTTTTCTCGAAGAGGCCCGATCCTTCCAGGTCATCTTCTTCCTGGAGCCGTTCATCTCGATTGATCTCATCGGTGTCGAGGATGTCGTCCTCATCCGGGTCTCCCCGGTACTCGATGATCTTTTCCGCTTCCCCCTTGTTGCGGTCTTTGAAGAGGGCCCGCAAGACGACGAAATCGGCGGTATTGATGTTCACTTTTCCCTTGGACCAAAGTGTGATGTAGCGATAGAGGCCGGGAATGAGGATCTCATCGTCTTCGTCCCACTGGTCATACAAGAGGTGGGGAGTAATGCTTTCGCTGCCGATCAGGAGTAGCTCATCGATCGTCAGTGCCTTGTTGCCACTTTCGGTGGGAGGCGGGGTTACCTGGTGACGGTTGTTGCGGGTGAGCCATTCGCCGATTTGTCGAACGATGGTGCTGGCTTCCATGCCTCCGATTTCGTAACGCGTCCCGGCTCGAAAGTCGAGGAGGATCGCTTCGAGGGTGGCAATGGATTGCTTGTGAAATTCCTTTTGCTTGGCTTTGTCCCCGAGTTTGACCAGGTGCATGAGGTTAAAGCGTCGGGCTTCGTCTTCGATTTCAACCTTCACCGAGACATCGCCGTAGGAATCGGACAGCTGGCCGGACGCCCATTCATCGCTTTTTGAGTCCGTCGCGGCTCCGGTCTGGGTGCCTGCGTCGTAGCGCAGGTAGGCCTGGGCCTTCAGGGCTGCTGCTCGAAGGGCGTAGTAGATCTTGTCTTTGTCCCGGTTGTTCTTGGCAATGCGAAGGTCAATCTTGGTGCTGTAAGAGAGCTGGACGATCAGGACGGTGGTGATGGTCATCACGAGAAGAACGATGATCAGGGCAACCCCTTCCTCCCGGGGGCTTTTGGATTGCTGAGCTCGATCTGTGTGCTTGTGCGACATGGCTTTCCCTGACTTTTGGATCCAGAACACCGGTTTCTTGACCTCTCACCCGAGATTGGACGCGCGGACGCCCGGGATCTTCCTTTTTTCGTCGGAAGAGGGGGGTGGGCGTTATGGGATTCATTATAGGTTTTGGCGAGGGGGTTGGGGCCAAAGAACCAATGGATGGCGTAAGGTGTTGATATCAGGGGTATTGCGCTGATCTACCCCGGAAGTTAGAGAGTATCTTCCCGGTAAAAGCTACTCAACCTGGCTTGCCTCCGGCGGGCCCGGTCGGGTCAGTTCCGAGCGTGGCCGGTTCGCGAACCCGCGGCATGGGGATGGGAGTGAGCATCCGCCGCTCCGCTGGTGGGGATGGTCTGCGGGGAGTTCTCCAGGGCAAGGGCTCTTCTTGTCAGTTGCTCAGAACCAAGGAAGTCCCCGATTGTGCCGATCTGGTGAGTGAGTCGACCCAGCCATTCTCCCCGCGTCAGTGTGGGAGAGGACAGTCTCTGGATGAACGTGAAGAGTTCCGGATCTCTCCGCATGAGCTCTTCTCGCGTGTGGCCGGCGGTGCTCGAGAGGCAGGGTCTCTTGAAGAAAGAAACGTAGGCCTCGTAGCCCTGGGCGAAGTACTCGGCAACGTCGGATCGAGCGTAGTAGTCGAGGGGGAGATCGTGCTTCAACGCCCTCTCGTAGATCTTTTCGAGAGACTTTCGGTCGTCCCGGGACATGGCGTGGAGATGGACCTGATGAGCAAACTCGTGAGCGAGGGTGTTGTAACGAAAGTCCATGGCCTCCTGGAGGTACTCTCGACCGGTGGCCGCGTGGAGTCCGCCCAGTCCTCGGACATGAGCGTAGTGTCGATGATCAAACGTCGTGCGATCCCCGAGGTACTCGAAGTGGTCCAGATCCGTGATGCTGTCATCGAGCGGCAAGACTGTATGGGTTGCTCGGGCCCGGATTAACGCGGGGACAAATTGCCGGAAGGGCGAGACTGCAATGCGAACGACCTTTCGTTCCTTGGGGCTCAACTCACGGAAGTTCACGATGATCTTGTCGACGTCGGGAACGTGTGGGTTTGGCAGAAGATCGAACAGGGTCTTGAACTCGGGAAGATTCGTCAAGGCATGACGTCCAAACTCCAGCTCGGTAAGAGCGAGGGCGAGGAGGTGATGAAGTTTGTAGTGCAACTTGAATTCGGCGACCCCCCGGGAAAGGAGCTGGCGAGCTTCCTCGTAGTCGCCGGCCTGAAGCGTCAGTGATCCGAGCTTCACCAGGTGGTTGATTCGCTCACGCTCCCGGCGGCTGTACTTGCGGGCGAGAACCCCCGAGCCGGTGCCAAGGCGATGGTGAGCAAAGGTGTTGTTCGGTTCGAGATGGATGGTCCGGATGAGAGAGTTTCGAGATTCATTCATGTCCCGAAGTCGGAAGTGAATCGTAGCGAGGGTTGAATGAACCAGAGGATTGTTCGGAGCGCTGGTAAGCGCCCTTTGCAGGAGGTTCAGGGCCGAATCGTAGTCTCGGCTGTGAGTCAGGAGCTTGGCCTTCATCGTCAGAAGTTCCGGGTCCTGCGGGGCAACCAGAAATCCGCGCTTGAGGGTTTCGTTTGCAGCTAGATAATTCCGCCCCTTGAGATAGGCGCGGGTCAGACCCCGGAGGGCTTGCGGGTCGTTCGGAGCGAGCCGCACCGCTTCCTCATAGGACCTGGTGCCGCTGTGGGTGAGGCATCGATCCAGGAGAACCTCGCCGAGAGTCTTGTAGATTTCCTGATGTTCGGGCCAGGTGACAAGGGCTTCCTCCAGGGTTGCCTGGGCGCCCCTTAAATCCTGGCTCTGGATCCTATGCTTGGCGGTTTCTACCGCTTCGAATGGGCGTGTTGCTGCATTCTTGGTCGGAGCGGGATATTTTTCGGACTCGCTTGCCTGAAGGCGGTGAAAAGGGCTGTTTGAGACGAGGATGAGACAGGCAAAGATCCGAATGAATAAGATTTGAGTCCGTGGGATTGCCCTCACAGGACCATGGGAGCCTTGGCGCAACTTCTCACCTCCGTTCTTTTTACCCCTCGAGATGCAACGGATGTCGTTGCAAGTCGGTATCAGAGGCCATTTTATGGTAGGAGGTGTGGTTTTGTCCAGACGATTTTCACGAGCTTCTGCGCAGAACCCCGGTTGGGGGCGTTGTCAAAGGTGATAATGAGTTCAAATCATGTCTGTGGTGCGTCTGAGGTGAGTCATGTCGAAGGTTGAAAACCGTCTTTTTGTGGCGATCGCCGTGATTGCAGTGGTGGCCGTGGGCTCGTTCATCGTTTTTGCCGGTGGACTGCTTGTCTCGCCACCCGTTGATGATCTTCCCCCCCAGGTGGTGGACCCAGGGCCCAAAGAAGCCCCAAAGGATGGGTCTTCGGGGAGTTTCTCCAGTGGCTCCCTACCGAAAGAAAGACGCCCCGATCCCAGGCCCGAACTCGAACGCCCGCCAAAAGTTGTTCGTCCCAATCGGGCCGCTGAAGAAGGGGGAGCAACGGTGGTGGGCCGGGTGATCGACAGCCAGAGGCGTCCGATCGACGGGGCCACTGCCCTGATCTTCAAGGAAAATCGACGACGCTGGCAAGAGACGTTGGACTCGACCGAAATCGAGAAATCCGGCGAGGTTTTTCAGGCGAAGTCCAACGTCCAGGGAAAATTCATCGTGTCCGGTATCTTGCCGGGAGCTCGCTACGTGCTGCTGGTCAAGCACCCCTCTTATGCAGCTCGTCGATACGAGTCGAAACTCACCCTGATGGATGGGAAGGAAACGGAGGTCCCGTCCATCGTCCTGGGAAAGGGAGCTTCGATTTCGGGGTTCGTTCAGGAATCGGGCGGTGGATTCCTTGAGGGGGCCCGAGTTGTTCTCGCGTCCGGTCACTACTATGGAATCGACATTCATGCCGATCACGAATTCCTGACCAAGTCAGACGAGGAGGGGCGGTTCACTTTTCTCAATGTTCCCAGCGGGCGGCGTCGTCTCTACGGCTGGGTTGAAGGCTTTTCCATGGGCGGATCCGAGCCGTTCGACGTTGCGGAGGGGGCCGACCACACCGATTTTTTGGTGGAGCTGACCCGTGGCCAGAGCATTCATGGGTTCGTACGATCGACCGATGGCAAACCGGTTCCGGGAGCGAAGATCTACGCCACGCCGGCAAAGTCGGGTGTGATGGCGCGGGGTGCGGGAGAAAGCGGGGAAGACGGGGCGTTTGAGATCGGTGGGCTGACCGAGGATTCTTTTTGGGTGACAGCGGTGGCCGATGGTTGGTCGCGGTCAAAGAAGACGATGGTCACCCCCGGTGGGGATTCGGTGGTCCTTGAAATGCAGGCCAATAGCAAGGTGACCGGGGTCGTCCTCGATCGTTTTTCCCGGGAGCCGGTGAAGGACTTTTCGGTGGCAACAAAGAAGGCGAACTCGGCCCCTCTCGTTGGCATCTCCAAGTTCAAACGCTTTACCAATGAGGAGGGAGCTTTTGAACTCACCGATGTCGAGCCCAACACTTATTATCTCATCGTGAAGGCAACAGGATTCGCCGCGGGTAAATCCACGGAGTTTGTGGTGATGCGGGGAGGGGACGGAGCTCCCGTAACCGTTGAGCTCGACAAGGGAAGTACGGTTTCCGGTACGGTCCTTCAAGTGGGAGGCCAACCTGTCGGGAATGCGGAGGTCATCTTGGAACCCTCAAAGACCGCCAATAACTTCGCTTTTGACGCGATTGGTCTTCGGAGGCGTGATCTGAAGAGAGCTCAAACTCCCCCGGACGGAACCTATGGACTGTTGAACATTTCCCCCGGCACCTATCGGGTCAAAGTGACCCATCGCAATTATGCCGAGTTCCTGTCCGCGGAATTTACGGTTCCAGACGGTGGACAGAACGTGGATGTCGAACCGGCATATCTGGCGGGAGGCGGCGGCGTCCAGGGGACCGTGAAAAAAGCGGATGGAACGGCCGACCGACGAGCCCGGGTCAGCATTACCAGGGTGGGGTTCAACAAGTATGCCCAGACCGATCGAGAGGGAAAATACCGGTTCGATCATATCCCGGCGGGGGAGTACAAGCTGAGTGTGGTTGCCCGCTCGGGAAAGGCAGACCTGGGTGGGCTTTTCGACCTCCAGGCAAGAGATGTCATTGTGGTCGAGGGCCAGGTGGAAACCGTCGATCTTTAGACCCGGGCCCCGGACCCCCTTGCCCCGCAAACATGGATCGGGGTGTAGAGACTCCGGGGTTGCCCCGGATCAATCATCGACTAGATCAATCATCGACTACTTGTGTTCTTTGTGTTCGCCCTGGATGTGCTTCAAATCCTCTTCGCTGAAGTAGGCCTTTGCGAACTTGTGCAGGCTATCCCGAAGGCCCTTGCAGTTTGCCACATCGGTCGTCTGTTTTGTCTTCATGGCGTAGACCAGCATTCCATGGAGGCTCGTCAGTTGATCGACGTAGTTCTTCTTGGACGGCTTCACTCTTTGAGTCATGAAGTACTGGGTCACGATGTGTTGGATTTTTGTCGCGTGCTCTTCTTTGTTGTTCACCCAGCGAACGAGCTGGTTGTAGTTGACCGGCTCTTTCTTTTGAAGCTCCATGATCTGGTTCATGGATTTTTCGATCGTGGTGATGTGTTCCGAGAGGATCTCGACCCGGGTCTTATCTCCGTAGATGCCACAAGGGATCTCGCAGTGAGAGAGAACGAAACGGGCCGATCCAAAAACCGCGGTGATTCCCAAAAGGGTGATCAGGGTGCTACGTAATAACGTCTTCATATCAACGATCCTCACTGAGTCAAATGGGTCAATTCTCTGAACATCCTGGGTCGGGCGACATCCTACGGAATGTACGAAGAAGAGTCGACCGGGAATGTCGAGAAGGCGGAATCTCCGGGCACTTTATCAACCCTGCAGTGGTGTGAATCACACCACTAGTCCAGGGGTGCAAAGTGCCCCACGGAGAGGGGCTCTCCCGGAACGCAGCGAACGTGTCCGACAACGGTTTGTGTTCGCCCGTTGACGGCCTGGGCGATGGGGAAATACTCCCACTCTTCCTCTTCATGAATGAGGTCGTGGCAGATTCCGCAAAGGACGATTCGCTTTTCGACCTCTTTGGGGAGGATCAGCTTGAACCGAACCCGGCGGGTCAGGGGATTTCCCCAGATGACTTTCACCAGCTTTTTGGAAACCAAAGACTTGATAACCGTTGCGGTGAACTTGGGATTCAATCCACAAGTTTCGGCAAGATCACTGATGGTGAGAGGGTCGGTCTTCTTGCGAAAGCCGGTGCTGATTCGATAGAGCCGGTTGAAAACGGACTGTTCTGCGAGGGAGAGATTCTTCAGCAAGTAGTCACTGATGTAGTTGGGAACCAGGTAGGACCCCCGACTGTAGGTCACAACCCGTTGATGATCCAGAAGCTCCACCATGAAACCGCTTGCATCGGTTCGTGGTGCCTCCAGCGGCTCGGGATCGGGGTCCGGCTCAGCACCGTGTTGCTCAAAATCGCTGACCGTAGCCTCTTGACTGGCCTGAGTTTCACACGGGATTTCAACCTGCTCGAGGTCGTCGCTTGAGGATTCGACCTCAACGCTGATTTCGGTGCCCGCATCACACGGGATGGCATCGGGAGGGGGGAGGAGCTTGCTGGTCTCTGGGCCGGATAGACTGGAAGGCGGCGTTTCTGGTTCGATGTAGTGAGGTTCGTCCGTTCCTGGTAGCTCGTCTTCCTCAGATGGCTCCTTGGCGCTCCTGTTCGTGCTGCTCTTGCTCTTGTTGCTGCTGCTCCGGTTCGGGTTGCTGTGGTTGGGGCTGTTCTGGCTCTGCTTGGTCCCGTTCCCCAGCAGGGTCTCGAACGTCTCCTCCAATCTGTGACTCATGGTCAAGAACCTCTCGGCAAAGACGTCGGAAGTCGGCGGCACTTCTACTCCCGGGAAAACTGTAAATGACCGGTTGCTTGATCATCGGTGCGCTGCCTAGCTTGGCGTCGGTAACAATTGGGGTGAGGAGCTTGCCTCCGAAGTTCTTTTGCAGCATGGCCAAAATGCCCTGGTGCATCTTGATGCGCCGATCAATCTTCATCGGAAGGATCCAGGTGCGGATGCTGTGATTCATCTTCTTTTTGATGAGATTCAACGTGCTCGTCAAGTCGTCAATGGCCTTCATGGAGTAAAACTGAGTTTCGACCGGCACGATGGTGTCCGTGCAAGCGACCAGGGCATTGATCGTGATGCTTGAGAGGTTCGGAGGACAATCAAAAAGCATGAAGTTGTACTGCTGGTATGCGTCCTGCAGCTTGGAATCGAGGATCCGCTCGCGCATGATCATTTCTTTTAGCTTCACATCCGCACCCGCGAGACGAATATCTGCTGGAACGATATGAAGGTTGGGAAACTCGGTGGGAAGAACGACGTCTTCGAGCCTCACGTCCTCGTTGACGAGCAAGTCATTGCTGGTCTTGTCGATTTCGTCCGGATTGATACCGAAAGAGATGGTGAGGTTCGCCTGGGCGTCGAGGTCAACCAGCAGAACCCGCATGCCTTGTCTTGCCAGACAGGCGCCCAGGTTGAAGGTGGCCGTGGTTTTTCCCACGCCACCCTTTTGGTTGACGACGGCTATGCGTCGTCTCGGGCAAATGCCCGCCAATCGAACGATGCTCGAGACCTGTTCAGGGCTGTAGAACCGGTGGTTCTTAGCGTCTCGATGTACCTGGTCGATCTTCCCGTCCCGCTCCCACGCGAGGAGGGTGTTCTTCGAGATCCGCGCTATCGCGGTGACTTCGCCTGGTGAATACTGATGTCCCATAGGGATTCCCTCCTAGCCCACGCAAATCGAGGTTGCGAGCGAGAAGCGAGGGGGTATCGAGTTTGAAATCTACACATTTCGCCCGATGATGGAGACCGCCCTCTCCAGAAAAAGAGGATACCTGTGAGCCCCGGCAGTGTCAATCCAAAAAGGTTTCATGATTGAAGATCTTGGGGGGGAAAGGAGTGGGAGGTGAACATGTTGTACTCACTCCGAAGTCAGGCGACCTGGGCTCAAGCTCCTTCTTTTGGTACGGGTTCTTCCGCCACCAACGTCAGCCCAACGTCTTGCGCAGTCAGGGTGGGCTCCGGAGCCTCCCTCTCGTCCTTGGCGATGTCGTAGACCGGTGTCCCGTCGATCGATCGCCGCAGGAGTGCATAGGTAACGCCCTGGTGGGCGGCCCGGTGTGCGAGAAGATGCCCCACCGCCATGAGTGCAAGGAGAACTCCGTAGCCGGCAAGAATCCATTCGATTGCGCCGGCCGAATCATCGGGTTGGCTGCCATCGAAAAGCGAGTACAAGGTGCCTCGGGTCCGGCCCCAAAGGCCCGCCTCCGAAGTCATGCTGAAGGCGGCAAGAAGGATGGCAAAGCTCAGGGAAGAGACGATCAGCCTGACGCCGAACGAGATGACGGCGAATCCGGCACCGCGCATGCTAAGAGCGAAATACCGGAGAGGGTCCCCGAACCCGTAGTGAAAGGATCGACTCAGCGCATCGACAATGCTGCGTCCCTCAACGGCTGTTGCAGCAAGCATCAGGGGGGATCCCCAGAGCCACCCAAGAACCATGGTGCAGATGAGAGCCGACTGGATGAGCAGGAGGGGAGAAAGAAGAACCAGCAGTGCCGGACCGATCCAGGGGACGTCTCCAAGGAGTGCCAGCAAGAGGAGCAGGAGGAAGAGAAGCGCGGCCCCGAGAAGGAGGATGACGGGTGGCATCACGAATCCTGTCAACCGCCTTCTGACGAAACGATGGTGTTTGCTACTGGGAGGGCGTGGTGACCGGCAAAAGTTTTCGACACAGCCCCTCATGACCGCTCCGGCAAACGGGGCGTAGACCAGGCGGCAGAGGAGAAGGGTCGGGATCAGAATCAGGAGTACCAAGGGCTTTGAAGATTCGCACAGAAGCGTCTTTGCCGACGACCAGAGTTCAAGGAGGGGGGCATGGCCAGGATCGAGGCCCGTCGGAGCTGGCAGGGAAGAAAGAGCCCGTAGTGTCAGGAGGCCGACGCTCAAGATCAAGACACACGCGGAAAAGGTCACGGCTCCCAGGAGCTCAAGCTTCCACGAACGAGCGACCTTGTAGGTCCGACGAAAAAGATCCGTGGCGGAGGTTGGACCGTCGGCGTCGATCCGATTCACGTCTCTTCACCTTCCCCGGTCGGCCAGTCTTCGGGAGGAAGGTCCATCAGCTCTTCCTCGGAAAGGCCTCGGGTAACTTTGTAACTCCCGTCCATCCATTTCCCCAGATCGAGGAGACGGCAACGTTCACAGCAGAACGGAAAGTAGGGGAAGTCGGATGTGCTTTGGAACTCGATCACGCCCTTGCAATTGGGGCAGCTACCCTTCATGACGGATGACCTTCAAGAGCCCTCGCTCTTTTTCTCGGGCTTGGCCGAGGAGTCTTTTGAACTCGAGGGCTTGGATTCGCTGGATTCGGATTTTGTTGACTTTGACTGAGCTTCTTTGTCTGCCTTCGCCTTGGCCTGGTAATCCTTGCTTCGATAGTCTGTGGTGTAAAACCCCGAGCCTTTGAAGAGTAGGGCACCGCCGGTTCCGATGAGGCGAAGGAGGGAAAGCTTCCCGCATTCCGGACACTTCTTCAGATGCTTGTCATTGATGCCCTGGAACTTCTCGAAGGTGTGGTCACACTTTTGACATTCGTAGTCGTAGGTTGGCATGATCTTGGCTCTACTCTGATTCTGTGGACTCTTCTACGGGCTCGGACTTGTTCTCTGCTGATTTTCGCGACACCTGAACCTGGGCGGCTCGGATGACGCGATCATGAAGCATGTATCCCCGCCGGAGTTCTTCCACGACTGTGTTGGGGGGAAGGTCGTTTCTTTCCACCTGACACACCGCTTCGTGGAGTGATGGATCAAAAGGTTTTCCTGTGGGAGCGATTTCCGTCACGTTGTGATCGAGGAAAACCTTGACCCAGCTCTTTCTTACGAGATCCAGTCCTTCCAGGATGGCCTTGCTTTCTTCGGTGGTAGCGGTCGCATCCAATGCCCGGACGAAGTTGTCCAGGAGGGGAAGGAGATCGACGATGAGATGCTGCTCCGCATATCGAGCCATCTCGATCCGATCGCGGCTCATTCTCTTGCGATAGTTCTCGAGCTCGGCTCGAGCGCGAAGGGCGGCGTTTCGGTACTCCGTCAGCTCCTTTTCCGGGCTATCGCCCTCGGTTGAACTGTCGTCGGTTTGGCCTTCTTCGGAAGACGCAGGGTCCTGCTCTTTTGGTGAATCCTGCTCGGAGTCTACGACCCCGGCGTCCTTATGATCTTTGCTTTGTGCCATGACATTTCTCGCTGGTGCGTGAGCCGGTTTTTGCGACCGTTATCAGCCGGTCCGGATGGGCATCACTGTTCGAAGTATTCGCGTACCTTGTCAAAGAAACTCTTGCGACGAGGCTCAACGTTCACATCTTCGGTTTTGGCGAACTCCCGGAGGAGTTCTTTCTGTTGACCGGAAAGCTTTCGTGGTGTTTCCACGAAGACTTGAACCAATTGATTTCCTCTTGCCGAGCCCTGAAGAGTCGGCATTCCCATTCCCTTCAGGCGAAAGATGTCGCCACTCTGAGTGCCGGGAGGAATGGTGACGTCGCCTTTGCTTTCCAGGGTCGGAACGGTGAGGATGGTGCCGAGCGCCGCCTGAGTAAAGCTTAGCGGCATTTCGATGACCAGGTCTCGTCCGTGACGCCGAAGGTATTCGTGCTCCTCGACGTGGATGAAACAGAACAAATCGCCTCTTGGTCCTCCTTGTTCCCCGGCTTCTCCTTGGTTGGGAACTCGGAGCTGCGTTCCATCTTCGATCCCCGCCGGAATGTTGACCCGAACCTGGGCCTTTTGGGCCTTTCGTCCGGTTCCCCGACAGGGTCGACAGGGGGTTTCAATCATGGACCCGGTGCCCCGACATCGGGAACAGGCCGTGCGCATGGTGATGAAGCCCTGACTGTGTTGAACCTCTCCGTGGCCTCGGCAGGTACTACAAGTGGTCGGGCTTGATCCTTCGGCTGCGCCCGAGCCCTCGCACTCCTCGCAAATCTCCTGGCGCCGGAGTTCGATCGTTCGCTCGACTCCGTTCAGGACATCGTCGAGGGAAAGATCGAGCTCGCAACGGAGGCTGGCCCCGCGTCGACCGCCGGCTCTCCCTCCTCTGGAGCGTCCACCGCCAAACAAACTGTCGAACATCGAGTCGCCGAAGACGTCGCCAAAGGCGCTGAAGATGTCCTCAAAGCTATTGAAAGAGTTCCCCCGGCCCGCCAGACCTGCGTGGCCATACTGGTCGTAGACCTGACGCTTTTGATCGTCGCTGAGGACTTCGTAGGCCTCCGCCGCTTCCTTGAAGTTGGATTCGGCGGTTTTGTCATCGGGGTTGCGGTCGGGGTGAAACTTGAGCGCCAGTTTTCGGTAGCTCTTCTTGATGGCGGCAGCATCTGCGTCCTTGGATATGCCGAGGACATCGTAGTAATCGCGTTTGTCTGCCATAGCTCGCCTACCGCTTGGTGCCAGGATACCGCCGCCCGCCGAAGCTTGAGAAGCCAGGCGGGCGGTGGATTAGAATGATCAATCGCTTCAGGAAATGGCGCCGTGTACGGTAGACGCCGCCGCGTTGTCTCCGGTGTCTTTGATCTCGGTGACCATCGTTTCCGTGGTCAGGAGAAGGCCGGCAATGCTGGCAGCGTTTTGGAGAGCGCTTCGAACGACCTTGGTGGGGTCAACGATGCCTGCCTTGAACATGTCGACGTACTTCCCGGTAGCTGCATCGTAGCCAATGGTGGCAGCCTTTTCCTTGATCTCTTCGACGATGACCGAGCCATCTGCATTGCAGTTCTCTGCAATCTGGCGAACCGGAGCGGTCAACGTTTTCTTGATCACGGTAATGCCGAACTTCTCGTCGCCCTTGGCTTTTAGACCTTCGAGGGATTCCAGAGCTCGTAGAAGGGCGGTGCCTCCGCCCGGTACGATTCCCTCTTCGACCGCTGCGCGTGCGGCGTGAAGGGCATCTTCGACCCGAGCCTTTCGCTCTTTCATTTCGGCTTCGGTGGCGGCACCAACTTTGATGACCGCAACTCCACCGGTGAGCTTGGCAAGTCGCTCGGTGAGCTTTTCTTTATCGTAGTTTGAGCTCGACTGCTCGATTTGAGTGTGAATCTGGGTGATTCGGGACTCGATGTCCTTCTTCTTTCCAGCACCCTCGATCACGGTCGTGCTGTCTTTGTTGACGGTGATGCGCTTGGCCTGGCCCAGGTCGCTGACCTGAAGGTTTTCGAGCTTGACTCCGAGATCCTCGGAGATGCTTCGGCCGGCAGTCAGGGTGGCAATGTCGCCCATGATCGCTTTGCGACGATCGCCAAAGCCCGGTGCCTTCACGGCACAGACGTTGAGGATTCCACGGAGCCTATTCACCACGAGAGTGGCGAGAACTTCGCCCTCGACGTCTTCGGCGATGATGAGGAGAGGCTTTCCGGTCTGGGCGACCTTCTCCAGAAGCGGCAGGAATTCTCGTAGGTTCGAGATCTTCTTCTCGAAGATCAAGACATACGGGTCTTCCAGGACGCATTCCATCTTGTCCGGGTTGTTCACGAAGTAGGGTGAGATGTAACCCTTATCGAACTGCATGCCCTCGGTGAACTCAAGGAGGGTCTCGATACCGGTTCCGTCTTCCACCGTGATCACGCCGTCTTTTCCAACGCGCTCCATGGCGTCGGCAAGAAGCGCACCGATCTCGGGGTCGTTGTTTGCCGAAATCGTGGCAACTTGAGCGGTCTCATTCTTCTTCTTGACCGGCTTGGATTGGGTGTGGAGGTGCGAAACGACATTGTCAACGGCCTTGTCGATTCCCCGCTTCAGGGCCATGGGATTGACGCCGCTTGAGAGCATCTTCAACCCCTCGGCGAAAACGCTTCGAGCCAGGACGGTCGCTGTGGTGGTGCCGTCGCCGGCAACGTCGCTCGTCTTGGAGGCGACCTCGTTCACCATCTTGGCGCCCATGTTCTCGAACGGGTCTTCGAGCTCGACTTCCTTGGAAACGGTGACCCCGTCCTTCGTGACTTGAGGAGAACCGAAGCTCTTTTCAAAGATCACGTTTTTGCCCGTGGGGCCCATGGTCACGCTCACTGCTTTGGCGAGTTTATTCACGCCTTGGAGCAGCTTGCGCCTGGCCTCCTCATCAAACATCAGCTGTTTGGCCATCGTGTCATCAACTCCTTCGGTATCGGGATGAGCCTGGCTCTCCCGGATGGGTTTGTGGTCGAGGTCGTCCCTACTTCATGAAGACGGCCAGGATCTCCGATTCGCGCATGATCTTGAACTCTTCCCCGGCGACCTGGATGTCGGTCCCGGAGTACTTGCCAAAGAGAACCTCGTCACCCTTTTTCACCGAGAATTCGGCGCGAGTTCCATTCTTTAGCAGTCGTCCCGTGCCGAGGGACTTGACGAGCCCTCGCTGGGGCTTTTCTTTTGCCGTATCGGGAAGCACGATTACACCGGAGGTGGTTTCTTCAGCTTCGATCTGCTTGATCACAATCCGATCGTCGAGGGGAGTAATGCTCATTTTGTATCAACCTCCTGCTGTATTTTCGACTCCTCCGCCCGGATGACGGAGGAGCTGGTTTCATTCCGGGATAACCGGCCTAGAACATGTCCATTCCGCCGCCCATGCCGCCCATTCCACCCATGCCTGGCATGCCGCCACCCATGCCGGGCATTCCGCCGCCATGCATGTGGTCGTGGCCGCCACCACCGCCCTTTGCTCCCTTGCTCGGAGCGTCGGTGATGAGAGCTTCACAGGTGAGAAGGAGGGACGAAACGCTCGCGGCG
>JAJDCM010000253.1 GCA_029260825.1 Planctomycetota bacterium
CGATTGAGCCGATAACTCGATGAGAGTCGCGGTTTCGTCAGATGAACCCCCGGTCGAAAACCGGGCATTTGGAGCCAAGCCAAAATGGCGGAGAAAGAAACGGCCAGGGCCGGAGCCCAGGGCGTGCGTGAATCGATCGAAAGTGCAGTCATCCGTTTTGCGGGAGACTCGGGTGACGGAATGCAGCTCACCGGAACCCAGTTCGCCAATGAAGCGGCCTGGGCCGGAAATGACCTGGCGACCCTCCCGGATTTCCCCGCCGAAATTCGAGCTCCGCGAGGAACTCTATTCGGTGTCTCCTCCTTCCAGATCCAGTTCGGAAGCGTGCCGGTTCATACTCCCGGTGGTGCACCGGACGTCCTGGTGGCCATGAACCCGGCGGCACTGAAGGTCTATCTGTCCGAGCTCAAGCCCGGCGGAACGATCATCGTCAACACCAACGAGTTCAACAAGAACAACCTGGGCAAGGCGGGCTACGAATCGAATCCACTCGAGGACCAGTCCTTTCGAGACAGCTACCGTCTCTATGAAATCGAAGTGACGAAGATCGTCCGCGAAGCTCTCTCCGATAGCGGAATGGGCAACAAGGAAATCGATCGATCGAAAAACTTCTTCTGCCTCGGGTTTGTCTCCTGGCTCTTTAACCGTCCCATCGAGCCCACCGTTCAGTGGACGGAAAGTAAGTTCAGCAAGCTTCCGTCGGTCCGAGATTCCAATATCAAGGTCTTGAAAGCCGGGTACTTCTACGGTGACACCGTGGAGGCTGCTTACACAAAGTACGATGTTGCAGCCGCCAAGCACGAACCGGGTACCTACCGACAAATTTCCGGAAACGCCGCCCTGGGAATGGGCCTCATCGCAGCGGCGAATCGGGCCGAACTGACTCTCGTTTATGGTGCCTATCCGATCACTCCGGCAAGCGACGTCCTTCATTTCCTTTCCGGTCATCGCAACTTCCGGGTGAGACCCATCCAGGCTGAGGACGAAATCGCGGCCATGGGCGCGGTCATCGGAGCTGCGTTCGGAGGGGCCATCGGGGTCACCGGTACCAGTGGACCGGGAATCGCGCTGAAAGGTGAAGCCATTGGCCTTGCGGTCAAGACCGAGCTACCGGTCGTCATCTGCAACGTGCAACGAGGGGGCCCGTCGACCGGACTCCCGACCAAGACCGAGCAGTCCGATCTCCTGCAAGCCTTCTACGGCAGGAACGGCGATTGCCCGCTCATCATTCTTGCCGCAAGCACGCCGGGTGATTGCTTCCACATCGGCTACGAAGCCGTCCGGTTGGCCACCAAGTACATGACACCGGTTCTGGTTCTGACCGACGGCTATCTGGCAAATGGGGCCGAGCCGTGGAAGGTTCCTGACGTGTCGAGCCTCCCGGACGTGCATGTTGAGTTCGCCACCGACCCCAAGACCTATCAGCCCTACCAAAGAGACGAGACAACTCTGGCCAGGCCCTGGGCGATTCCAGGAACTCCGGGCCTCGAGCATCGAGTTGGAGGCCTTGAGGGAGAGAACATCACCGGGAATGTGAACTACGAGTCGGAAAACCACGATCTCATGGTTCGACTTCGAGAAGAAAAAGTTCGGCGGGTTGTGGCTGATATTCCCCCGCTTGAGATCCAGGGCAAGGCAGACGGCGAGCTCCTGATGGTCGGCTGGGGATCCACCTATGGAACCATTTGCCAGACCCTCACCGATTGCCTCGCTGACGGACTCCCCGTGGCGTCCATTCACATCCGCCACATGAATCCTTTGCCGGCAGATCTGGGGGCCATCTTGAAGAGGTTCGACAAGATCCTCATTCCGGAGATCAACCGGGGCCAGCTCCTGCGTCTGATCCGAGCCGAGTACCTGGTGGATGCAAAGGGCTTCAACAAGGTGAGAGGCCTTCCTCTCAATGCCAGCGAACTGAAGGAAGCTGTCGTGGACATGCTCAGCTCATCATCATCCAGTAACGGGAAGATCTAGCCTCCGACCGCACCGACGTTCGTCAATCCATGAACCGAACAGACGAAAACCTATTCGCCAACACCAAGAAACGGGATCGAGAAGAGATGAGTACTGCAACGACCAAGACGGAACCCGCACCAGCCAGCCCAAGCTACAAGAAAAAGGACTTCGAGAGCGATCAAGACGTCCGCTGGTGCCCTGGGTGTGGAGATTACGCCATTCTTTCGGGGGTGCAAAAGTGCATGCCTGAACTGGGCATTGCTCGAGAGAACATCGTGTTCGTCTCCGGTATTGGCTGCTCGAGCCGATTCCCGTACTACATGAACACGTACGGCTTTCACACCATTCATGGACGAGCACCGACTTTCGCCATGGGACTCAAAGTGGCGAACCCTGACCTCACCGTCTTTCTCGTCACGGGAGACGGAGACGGACTGTCGATCGGGGGAAACCACATGCTGCACATCCTGCGCCGCAATGTGGACGTCACCATCCTTCTCTTCAACAACAGGATCTATGGATTGACCAAGGGCCAGTACTCGCCCACCAGCGAATCTGGAAAGGTCACCAAGTCCTCCCCGCTCGGGAGTGTCGAGCGACCCGTCGATCCCATTTCTTTTGCTCTTGGCGCCGGGGCGACTCATATTTCCCGAACTGTGGCAACCAACATGAGCCACATGACCCATACCCTCAAACGGGCCGCAGCACATCGAGGCACGTCGTTCGTTGAGATCTATCAGAACTGCAACAACTACAACGATGGGGCGTTTGACTACGTCTCCGACCGCAAGTTGAAGGTCGAAAACGAGTTGATCGGCGAAAATG
>JAJDCM010000254.1 GCA_029260825.1 Planctomycetota bacterium
GACTTGTTTGGAACCTCCGTTTCGGTTTCGAACGGAACCATCGCGGTCGGAGCCAAAAACAGGACAAACGGGGGCATCAGCGTTGCCGGCGCCTGTTATCTCTACACGGACAACGGGGTTTTCTTTGAAGAGACCCAGAAGCTCACGGCCAGCGACCCGGAAGATAACGACTTCTTCGGAGTCTCGGTTTCGGTTGACCTCAGTAGTCTCTGGGTCGGTTCGTCCTTTGACGACGACGGCGGTACGGCATCTGGATCCGCCTATATCTTTTCTCAGATCTCGGGAGCTCGACTGGGAACGGTGAACGCCAGTACCGGAAACGTTCGTAACGTCCTCTTCTTGAACGGCTCTGCCGGCAGCGGCAACGACCGCATTGTTGAGTATCCGGTGCTCGATTCTTTCACTCTTGAGATGCGTTCTCCGCCGGCTGTTCCGTCGGGGCAATCCGCTCCTTACGCGGTTTACGTCTGGCCCATGGAACCATCTCTTGGGAGCGGTCGAGCGTTGCCCCTCAACATCGGGTGTACCGCCCTTCCCATGCCCCTCACGGGCGGCAGTCCGCAACCTTCGGTGATCTGGAATAATGCGGGGAGATTCAGCCGACTCGGATTCCCGAGGTTCCCTTCCTTCCCTGCTCCAGACATCTTCTTCAGGAAACTGAATGGACTTCCGATTGTCGGGACATTCTATATCCAGGGAGTGATCTTTGATCCTGCTTCCAGCGCGTTGGTACCAGCCTCGGTGACCAACGGAATCTTGGGGCGGCCCGTCTTTCAGTGAGAAAGGCTCGTGGTGTGATGCAGCACGGTTGGGGGCATCACACCACAAGGCCGCGGACGATTCTCCGGAGCTCATTTCTTCCAGAGGAGATTGATCGCCCGGAGGTTCTTGCCGTATAAGAGACCTCAAGAGGGTTCTTCTCAGGGATTCATCTCTCAAAGGAGTCACAATCAATTGGGTTCCACTGGCCGTAGGTCCAAGCGTTTCCTTGCCGAGGGGAAGAGCATCCTCATCTTCGTGGGCATCTTGTGGGTGATCGAAGTCCTGAACCTCATCACGTCCCACTCCCTCAATCGGCTTGGCCTCCAACCTCGGAGCATGGTGGGTCTGATCGGAATTCCCCTCTCTCCCTTCCTTCACGGAAGCGTGACCCATCTCCTGTCCAACACTCCCCCCCTCCTCATCCTGGGGTTCATGATCTGCCTCCGGGGAACCGCATCCTTTGTGGCATACAGTTTTCAAATCGCGATGATCGGCGGGATGGGAGTCTGGCTTTTCGGGCGATCTTCGATCCACGTTGGAGCGAGCGGACTGCTCTTTGGGTATTTCGGATTCCTGGTCGCGTCGGCCTGGTTTGAACGCAAACCTCTTTCCATCGCACTTGCTCTTCTAGCTCTCTTCTTGTACTCGGGGTTGATCTGGGGAGTCTTGCCGAGCCAGCCGTTCGTTTCGTGGGAATCTCATTTATGTGGATTGATTGCGGGCATTATTGTCGCCCGCCTCCAGGCGTCGCCTGGAAAATAGAACCCACGTCCTACCCACTCGCCATCCACAAGAACCCGTTCAACACGGTCAAGAACAGATACAACGTGCTCACTCCCGGGGCCAGGATCCCTTTCACGTACATCTTGAGCTTGGTCACTTCCGTCTCTCGAAAGGCCAGGGGATAGATCACGTCCCGGGGCAACTCCTGGGTTCTGAAGCACCCGTCAAGCTCGTCTCGGTCGTTCAGGAAATGGGTCAGCTTCATCGATGCCGCAAGATACCGGGCCTGGATCCCACGGAAAAATCCCTCGAGGAGCCAAAAACCCAGGATGACCACGGCCCCCAGCGGAATCAGCCTCTGGGATTCGGCCGAGAACCCCCACCCGATCATCGCGACCCAGACCGTAATTCCACTCGCCTTGATCTTGAAAAGAACATCGTCAATGCGACCGATGTTTCGGTGCAGCTCTTCGGCCCCCTTTTCCAGCATTTGAATCTGAAACTTGAACCGAGGACTGAGCTCCGGCTCCCGTTTGGTTGGGCGAGGTAGCGGCGGCATTTGGAGGGTCATGGATCATCTTCCGGTTGAAGTTCGAGAGCCAACACCGGCATCGCTCTTGCGGAGCTAAATCCAGGCGCAGATTGAGGCCGAGGGCTTCTTCCTGAGAGCCCCCGGAAACTATCGGCCTTGTTCCCTTCAAAACTTATGATCCGGGCCCCGGATGCCCCCCTTGATTTCAGCCTCATCGAGTGAAAGACTAATCAATCTCTGACCATAACCACAAACCTACCAACGGAATCCCGAATCATGTCCAACCTCGAAGAAACGACCGCAACTCACTTCATCCACGCCATCATCGAGGAGGATATCGCCAACAACAAGAATGACGGCCGGGTCGGGACCCGGTTTCCGCCCGAACCCAACGGCTACCTCCATATCGGCCATGCCAAGTCCATCTGCCTGAACTTTGGAACAGCCGAAAAATACAACGGAACCTGCAACCTTCGCTTCGATGACACCAACCCTGAAACGGAGGGCGTCGAATACGTCGAGGCCATTCAACGAGATATCAAATGGCTCGGGTTTGACTGGGGCGACCGGCTCTTCTTCGCCTCCGATTACTTCGACCAGCTCTTCGACTACGCCGTCCAGCTCATCAAATCCGGGAATGCCTACGTTGACAGCCTCACCGCAGAAGAAATCAGGGAGCATCGAGGCACCGTCACCTCCGCCGGGCGTAACAGCCCTTATCGGGACCGGTCCGTCGATGAGAATCTCGACCTCTTCAATCGAATGAAAAATGGCGAGTTCGACGACGGCACCCATGTCTTGCGAGCCAAGATCGACATGGCCTCCCCCAACATGAACCTGAGGGACCCGGCGATCTATCGCATCCGAAAGGCCCACCACCATCGAAGCGGAGATAAGTGGTGTATCTATCCGCTCTACGACTTCACCCACGGATTCTCTGATTCCATCGAGGGAATCACCCATTCTCTCTGCACCCTCGAATTCGAAAACCACCGACCTCTCTATGACTGGTTTCTCAAAGAAGTCGATGTTTTTCATCCCCAGCAAATTGAGTTTGCACGCCTGGAACTCTCCCACACCATCACGAGCAAGCGCAAAACAAAGCGTCTCGTCGAGGAAAACCACGTCCGTGGTTGGGATGATCCAAGACTCTCGACCCTGAGTGGCCTTCGAAGAAGAGGCGTCCCCCCCGAAGCGATTCGAACCCTCTGTGAACGAGTCGGGGTGGCAAAGTTCAACAGCATCATCGAACTTGCCCTTCTCGAATACTGCATCCGCGACTATCTCAACAAGAAGGCCAATCGGTACATGGGAGTCCTTCGTCCCCTGAAGGTCGTGATCGAAAACTACCCGGAAGGCGAAGTTGAAGAGCTCGAAGCCGTCAACAATCCGGAAGACCCGGAAGCCGGGACGCGAAAAGTTCCGTTCTCCCGGGAGCTCTACATCGAGCAGGAAGACTTCATGGAGGATCCTCCCAAGAAGTTCTTCCGCCTCGGAGTAGGACGGGAGGTTCGCCTGCGCTACGCCTACTTCGTCACCTGCGTTGGAGTCGTCAAGGACGAAGCGACCGGAGAAATCAAAGAGCTCCGTTGCACCTACGATCCAGAAACTCGAGGGGGCAACGCGCCGGACGGCAGACGGGTGAAAGGCACGATCCACTGGGTCTCTGCCGAGAAGGGAGTTCCGTCCGAGATACGCCTCTACGACACTCTCTTTGCCAAATCCGATCCGAGCAAGGTGGAGGAAGGGGAAGACTTCACCGCAAACCTGAACCCCAACTCTCTTACCGTCCTGGAATCAAGCCTCGTTGAACCGGCGGCGAAGGACGTCGAGCCCGGTGTACCCTTCCAGTTCGAACGACAGGGTTACTTCTGCATGGATCCTGACACGACTCCGGATCGGCTTGTCTTCAATCGCACGGTCACTCTCCGGGATTCATGGGCAAAGATCCAGAAGAAGGAAGGTCCGCAGAAAAAGAAGAAGTGAGAGTGCCTGACAGCCACCTGGAATAGGAGGGGCCAAGACACTGCCCCTCCTGATCCACGCTGAAGGCCCGAAGGGCCACTCGATTCCCGGTCAAGAGATAGAGAACCATGAACCCTCGCCGGCCATCGGAGAAGAGTGTCCGCTCGCCGAATGAAACTTCTCCCGCCTTCGATCCCCCCCCACTCACCAGCACGAAGTTCGCCGTTTCTCCCGAAAGAACCTGCAAGGCATGCTCGTGCCCGGCGGCGACGATCAGAGGCGGGTGAGCCGACATGGCCCGCTCAAGACTTCCAACAAGGTGCCGGTTCATCTCCGAGCTGATGTCCTGGTCCGTGACCCCAAGGTTCCTGGCAAGAACGTACAAAGAGCCAAGAACCGGAGGAAGAAGATGGGTGTACCACGGAAAGTAGCCACCGTGTTTTCCATGAGTCTCCAGAGGATGGTGGGCAACGACGATCTTCACCGGCTCACCGGTCTGCAATTCTCGATCAAGATCTCGAAGCACCGTAGCTTCCGTCATTCCCGGGTACGCGGTACGAACGTCATCCGGCAAAAGCCACCATTGAGTATCAAGAACGATGATCTTCACGCCCCCCACCAGCCGAACCGACGGCCCCGGGGATCCGGCGGGAGGCAAAAACTCCGCTCCGTGGGAAACCAGGAACTTCTCCTGATCCATCAGGGCATCGAGGCTCATCGGGTGCGAAAGCGCGAATCCGCCTGCTTCTTCCCAATCGTGGTTACCCGGAACGAACAGGACTCCCGCCCCGGCGTCTCCGACCTCAATCTGAGCAAGGAGAGTGCGAGCCGACCTCGACTCGGGTGCACTCAGGTCGTCATGAACGTAAGTATTATCGCCAAGATAAACAAGAAAACTGCGCTCATCGATGATCGTGGCAAGATGGCGAGCAACCGGGCGAAACCCACCGGAATCGCCGCCATCCCCGACGAGGATAATCTTCTGCAAGATCTCCTCGTCGGAAAAGCTGACGTCGCCAAAGCCCTCGTCTCTTCCGTCTCGATAATAGGGTCGGGTCGCACAAGAGCAAAGGGCCAGCACCAGGAGCGCGAAGAAGACGCCTCGATCAGCTTGGAACGAACCCTGTGGCTTCATGCTTGATCACTATTTCTTCCAGTTGGGCATCCGGCCTGGCGTCCAGGGGGCGCCTGCGGCATCGAGCTGCCCTTCCAGGTCCAATAGATCTTTCGACGCGGCCTGACGAAGCTCACCGAGTACGACCTCGAACTCATCTGCGGCGTACCCGTACTGCTCACGGACCGTTTGAGTCGGAGCCGTGGTCACCGACGTCAACCCACTCATGACCGTTCTCATCCGACCACTGATGGAGGGAGGCGACGGTTCATAACGACTCGAGAGTGTACTATCTCCATTGAGCCGATCCTTGATGGACTGCAATGTCTTTTGCAGCTCATCGACCTTTTTCAGCAGATCGGTGGAGACATCAGGAACCTCGGTTACCGCCTGCCTCACGTGATCCAGCCGATCCTGCACGTCTCTTAAAACTCCCTGAGCTCCCCGAACCGCTCTCTCCAGGTCGAGTGCCTTTTCCTGGAGGGCAAGCGCCTCTTTTTGCTGCCCCTCGGTCATCGACTCACCGTAGAGCGGCACCACGTTGAACGCAGTCGGGCCAGCCAGCTCGGAGAACTCACCGCCCACTTCCTTGACGAGGGTGGCCGAGTAGGTTCCAGGCATGGCGAGAGGACCTCGCCCAAAAGACCCGCCCACTCGAACCGGCGAAGCGCCCCGATGACGCAGATCCCAGGCAACACGATGGACGCCCGGGCTTTTTGACATCTTGAGCCGACGCACCACGCCCCCCTCATTATCCTTGATCACGAGAAACACCTGAGGCCCTCGCTCCGTGTCTTCGGCGCGAAACTCATCGATCGTCGGATAAGGTGCGTTCCCGGAGCGTTCCTTTTCCTGTCGCTTCTCCTTCAGGGTCTTCAACTTCTCTTTGAACCGGTAGGTGATGATCGCGCCAAACGGAGGGTTTGAAGCGGCATAGAGATCTGCGCCCTGAAATCCTCTTCCCGAACGTCCACCGAGTCGACTCCTGGGAATGTAGAGAAGCGCATCCTTGATGGGGAAGATCTCCGCATCCTTCTCGAGAGCGGCAACGATGGTGCGAAGGGGACTGTAGTCGTCAAGAACATAGAAGCCTCGGCCGAAGGTTGCCAGCACCAGATCGTTCTCCCGACGCTGAATATCAAGATCCCGAACGGCAATGGTTGGAAGCCCTCCCACCTTGGTCCAATGCTTTCCACCGTCCAGCGTAAAGTACGCACCAAACTCCGTACCGACAAACAAGAGATCCGGATCCACGTGATCCTCGGCCAAGGCGTAGCAGATCTCCCGATCCGGAAGATCGCCGGTCACCGAGACCCAGCTCTGACCTTTGTCATCACTTCGCAAGACGTAGGGTTTGAAGTCGCCCTTCTTGTGGTTATCAAACGTTGCATAGACCCGACTCGACTCGTGAAGCGATGCCACAAGAGAGCTGACGTAGGTCATGTGGGGAACTCCGGGAAATGCGTCCGTCTTGCGCCAGGTCCCTCCTCCATCTTCCGTCACATGGATCAAGCCATCATCCGTTCCAACGTACAAAAGGTTCTCCGTTACTGGAGATTCGGTGAGGGCAACCGTATTCCCGTAGATGGAAGTGGAACGGTTCTTCGATACCGCATCCGGCTTCTGGATTTTCCCCATGACCTCGAGCTGATTGCGATCAATACCCCGGGTGAGATCCTCGCTGATTCGGGTCCAGCTATCCCCGCGATCCTCCGAGCGAAACAGCTTATCGGCGCCGAAGTAGATTCGCTTTGCCGAGTGAGGACTGATGAGGAGAGGCGAATCCCAGTTCCAGACAAAAGGCTCATCTCCCGGCTTTTCCCTCGGCTTGATGTCGACGGTTTCACCCGTCTTTCGATCGAATCGGACAAGGCCACCGTGTTGCCATTGACCATAGACGATATCTGGATTCTCCGGATCCACCGCAGGCTCGAACCCATCTCCTCCGACGGTGATGAACCAGTCTTCGTTCGCAATTCCCAGTCGATCCGTGGTCCGCGAGGGGCCGCCCTGGGTGTTGTTGTCCTGAGTTCCGCCATAAACATAGTAGAAGGGCTTGGAGTTGTCGGTACAGAGCTTGTAGAACTGGGTGAGCGGCAGGTTGGCACAGAACGACCAGGTCTCACATCGATCCCAGGACTCATACACTCCGCCATCGCAACCAACCAGCATGTGATCCGTGTCCGTGGGATCGATCCACAAGGCGTGATCATCCACATGACGGTCTCTTTGGCCCGCTGGTTCGAAGTTTGCTCCCCCGTCCTCCGTCACCATCATGAACGTGTTCAGGGAATAGACCCGGTCTGCGACGTGAGGGTCACAGATGATCTCGTTGTAGTATTGAGGACTCGATGACATGTAGGAACTCATCTTCCGCCAGGTCTCCCCGCGATCCTGAGAGCGAAAGAATCCACCTCCGGAAGCGGCTTCAACGATGGCGTAGAGGGTGTCAGGGTTCGCGGGGGACACATCCATTCCGATGCGCCCCTTATCCGAAGACGGAAGACCTCGAGTGAGCTTTTTCCAGCTCTTTCCACCATCCACGGATTTGTGGACAGCCGACTCCGGGCCTCCATTGATAAGAGTCCATACGTGACGCCTTCTCTGGTAGGACGAGGCATAGAGAACGTCCGGATCTCTCGGGTCCATGTGAACCTCGTTGATACCCGTATCATCGCTCACGAACAGGATCCGATCCCAGGTCTCGCCCCCGTCGGTCGTCTTGTAAAGCCCACGATCTCCACCCGATCGCCAGAGAGGGCCTTGCGCCGCGACGTAAACGACATTGGAATCTCTCGGGTCAATCATGATCATTCCGATGTGCTCGGAATCGGAAAGACCCACATGCTTCCAGCTCTTTCCACCGTCGACGGACTTGTAGATGCCGTCACCAAAGGAGACACTTCGCTGGCTGTTATTTTCTCCCGTTCCAACCCAGATCAAGTTCGGATTCTGGGGATCCATTTCCACGCAACCGATGGAGTAGGAGCCCTGAGAGTCGAAGACGGGACGAAAAGTCGATCCGTTGTTGGTTGTCTTCCACACACCTCCCGAACAGACGGCGACAAACCATTCACTGTGTTTCTCTGGATTGACGGCAAAGTCCGAGATCCGTCCCGACATGAGCGCCGGACCGATCGAGCGCACTCGAAGAGCCGAGACATCTTTTCCTGCCACCTTCTTCACCAGTGGCTTGCTATCGTCGCTCGCGGCACGAACCGAGGCGGCGAAGGCGCCAAAAAGAACGGTGCTGATGCATGCGTAAGAGAGTATTCTCTTCATCGAATCTGTCCTTTACTACATGTTGGGAGGAAGATGGAGTTGAGTCGGGCTGAGCCCTGGTTCCAGAGCAACATCGGAGCCGACTCTCAGCTCCAAAAGCTTGTGTGGAAACAACAACGTGAAGTCCCCTTCGAATCTCGGCGCTCAAGGTAACCGACCCCTCCTCCAGGATCAAGACGGGACCCTGACGGCCCCGATGTCGTATCTACATCCATAATATTTCCTGATCACCGCGAAGAAGACGGTCCGGCCCTAACTCTTTACTGGAGCAATACCCATGGTTTTATTCTCGACCAAAGCCACCCAGAACTGGACCCTCGTCGCTCTCGCAACCGTTCTGATCCTCACTCTGACTCCCGGCATCAACGCGAGTCAGGCCCAGGACTCTTCTGACGAGATCGAAAACGAAATCGATTCGATCCTCAAAAATGCCTATGCCCCGGACGAACCCGGGGCCTCCGTCCTTGCCGCAATGGATGGACAGGTCGTCTTTCGAAAAGGCTGTGGAATGGCAAGTCTCATCGCGCGGCTTCTCCTGAAGAAAGGAAGTAACTAACTCGTGTCCCGACCCTCCTTCGAAAGCGATTTCACAAGAAGTCTACCGGCCGATCCGGAGGCTCGAAACGGTGTTCGTCAAGTAACGGGATCCTGCTACTCCCGGGTCCTTCCCACGAAGGTTAGCAAGCCCCAGCTTGTGGCCCACGCCTCCGAAGTCGCAGATCTTCTCGATCTTCCGGATGACATCTGGAAATCCAAGGAGTTCGTGGAAGCAATGGCAGGAAACCGTCAACTCGACGGGATGGATCCGTACGCAACCTGCTACGGAGGTCATCAATTCGGAAACTGGGCGGGACAGCTCGGCGACGGACGGGCCATCAACCTTGGCGAAATCGTCAATCAAAATCAGGAACGCTGGGTGCTTCAACTCAAAGGCGCCGGCCCGACTCCCTACTCTCGATCGGCGGATGGTCTCGCCGTCCTCCGGTCTTCTGTTCGAGAGTTCCTTTGTAGCGAAGCCATGCATCACCTGGGAGTTCCCACGACCCGGGCTCTCAGCCTTGTCCTCACCGGTGATCAGGTGATGCGAGACATGTTCTATAGCGGCAATCCGCAGCTGGAGCCAGGAGCGATCGTCTGTCGCGTTGCCCCCTCGTTTACCCGGTTCGGCAGTTTTCAGATCTTCACATCTCGGGGAGAGATCGACGTCTTGAAGCAGCTGGCCGGGTACACTCTTCGTCTGAATTTCCCTCACCTTGGCGAACCATCCCCTGACGCCTACGCCGCCCTCTTTGACGAAGTCTGCCAGAAGACCGCCAAGATGATCGTCCACTGGATGCGGGTGGGGTTCGTTCACGGGGTCATGAACACGGACAACATGTCCATCCTCGGCCTGACCATCGATTACGGCCCCTACGGCTGGCTCGAGAACTACGACCCGAACTGGACTCCCAATACAACCGACGCATCGGGCCGCCGGTACCGCTTTGGCCACCAGCCCCAGATCGCCCTCTGGAACCTCGCTCAGCTGGGAAATGCGATCTATCCTCTGGTCAACCAGACCGAACCTCTCGAGGAAAGTTTGGGTCGCTACCAGAAGACCTTTGAAGAGGAATGGCAATCGATGATCGCGAGCAAGCTCGGGTTTAACGGGTTTGATCCGAAAACAGACCAGGAGATCACAAGCGAGCTCTTTGCCATCCTGCAGCTTGCCGAGACCGACATGACGATCTTCTTCCGGAACCTGGCAAAAATCGACGTGCATCATTTCGGCCGGAGCAAAGAAGAGCCAGAGCTCCCTTCCCAGCTGAAAGACGCCTACTATGTCCAGGAACAACTGACCGAAGAAGTCGTTGGACGAACAACCAGGTGGATCGAGCTCTACGCACAGCGAGCCTCGAGTGATGGCAACTCGATCGAAGATCGACAGGATCGGATGAACGCGGTCAATCCAAAATATGTCCTTCGCAACTACCTGGCTCAACTCGCCATCGACAAATCCGAAAAAGGAGACCACTCCCAGGTCTTGGAACTCCTGGAGGTCTTGCGTCGCCCCTACGACGAACAACCGGGAAAAGAAGAGTTCGCCAGGCGGCGCCCCGACTGGGCCCGAAACCGGCCAGGATGCTCGATGTTGTCCTGTAGCTCCTAGTCCGGCTATTCGATGCAATCCATCAAGGAGGAGCAACGACGCCGGGGGCGACAGCAGCCGGAATTTGGGGGTGAAATTATCAGAAGACCCACCTAGCCCGAATCATCCGGGCTAGAATCAGGGGCATGCGAAAAAGACACACCCATGCGATTCGGAGACGGGACTTCCTCAAGGGTTCCGCGGCGTTCCTCGGCGCAGCTGCGCTGTCTCCTTCTATTCTCGCCCAGGATCTCAGCGAGGTTCGGATCGGAGTCATCGGACTGCGAACCCGAGGAGCTCAACTCCTCAATACCCTGAGGTCTCTTCCCGGAGTCACCATTGCCGCCCTTTGCGACGTGGATGAAAAACTACTCCAGAGCCACGTCTTGAAGCTGTCAAACCAAGGAATCCAGGCGACAGGAACGCGAGACATGCGAAGGGTGTTCGATCGAAAAGACATCGATGCGGTCATTCTAGCCACCCCCAACCACTGGCACGCCCTGGGTACGGTTTGGGCCTGTCAGGCGGGAAAAGATGTCTACGTCGAAAAGCCCATCTCCCATAACATCTGGGAAGGCCGGCAAATGGTCCGGGCGGCGAGTCGCTACAAACGTATTGTTCAATCCGGACTCCAGAACCGCTCCGACACAGGCCTTCGCGAGTTTCTCAGATGGCATCAAGAGGGAAACCTGGGCAAAGTAAAACGCGCTCATACGGTTTGGTTTCGCGTGCGACAGCCCATTGGCCGGGTAACCTCTCCCACTCGAGTTCCTTCCCACATCGACTACAACCTCTTCTGCGGCCCTCGAAATGCCGGGCCCCTTCTTCGCCAGAATCTCCACTATGACTGGCACTGGCAATGGGCCTATGGCAACGGAGAGATGGGAAACCTTGGAGTTCACATTCTGGATGAGTGCCGATGGATGCTCGGCCTTGATCTTCCCAGGCGGGTTCTTCACGTCGGGGATCGATGCCTCTGGAACGACGACGGCGAAACCCCGAACATGAGCCTCGTCGCTTGCGAATTCGATGAACTTCCATTGATCTGTGAGATCCGAGACCTCCCGGTCCGCACCGGTTCCAGGGAATCCTTCAAGGTAAGAGACTCTTCGATGGCATCGATTTTTCATTGCGAAGGCGGAGTCTTTCAAGGAAGCCGCGGCGGAGGGGCGGCATTCGATCTCAAAGGAAAGAGGATCCGAAACTTCAAGGGAGACTCCGGCGCCTCTCACGTAAAGAACTTCATTGATGCGGTGAGAAGTCGTCGAAAGGAAGACCTTCGATGCAACATCGAAGAAGGACACAAGAGCACTACTCTCGGCCATCTGGCAAACATCACCTACCGGCTCGGGAGACGATCCTCCCTTTCTGAAATTCAAAAGAGCCTCGAAGATCATGAACACGCACTAGGGGCGCTGGACACTCTTGTTTCTCACGCCCAAGAAAACGGAGCGGATCTTGAGAAAACGCCTCTTCGACACGGACGCTGGGTGGAATTCGACGGCCAAAAAGAGCGGTTTACCGGGGGAGAAAGCCTTGCTCAAGCAAACGCAATGTTGCGGGAATCCTACCGGGCACCCTTTGTCGTCCCCGAAGAAGTTTGAAGCAATCGAAGGCGCCCTGTTCCTTTGCCTTCTTCCGGTCCTCATCGGCTGTTCCACCCGAGAGCCTCTTGAAGAGGAAACCAGGGCTTGTCCCGTTTCCGAACTTGCTTCTCTTGACCTCGTCGTCCACGAGGATTTCGAATCCTCGTTGTCCCATGGAACCGTCAGATTCTCCGACCCCGCTGCCTGGAGCCTGATTGAAACCGAAGATTCAACATCCCTTGCTCAACACAAGCAGAGTGTGTACAAACCACCCCATCGCTCTCCCATCAACATTGGCCTTCTTCCTTACAAAACCGAAGGAAGCTTCGTCCTTGAAGCTGACCTGATGCAAACCGGCCGGGAGTACGCCCATCGGGACATGTGCATCTTTTTCTGTTTTGAGAGAAAAGAACGATTCGGCTATGCCCACATCAGTCAGGGGGCCGACGGGGTCGCCCACCATATCCTGGTCGTGGACGACTCCGATCGAGAACCCATCACTTCCCGGCGCAATAAAGGCGTCGACTGGGGCAAAGACGCGTGGCACCGGGTGCGAGTCGTGTTTCACGCCACCACGAAAAGGATGGAAGTTTTCTTTGATGACATGCAAGACCCCGTCCTCGTCTCGAATGAAATCCCGCTCAGCGGAGGGTACCTCGGGTTTGGAACTTTCGACGATGTCGGAAGGGTGGATAACGTTTCTCTTTGGGCGGAGAAAGCCACCGAAGAGCCAGCTTCGTTTTTCGCCCCGTTCTCGAAAGAAGAAAAGGAATAGCCTCGAAGATCCAGACTACTTGCGAAGAAGGTTCATCTTGATCGAAGTCTCGTAGTTGGTGTAATGCACGTACCTTCCTCGAATATTCATCCAAAGAACACGGGGGCCGGAAGAACCCACTCTGGACCGCACCGATACAGGCCGCACGTTCGAGTACTTTGAATGAGAAGTGATGGCACGTCGGGTAAAGGTCTTTCCAGCATCCAGAGTCTTCCACTCTTCGATTTCAAAGACTCCGTCAACGGGACGAGAAAGATAAACGATCGACGGATCAACCTGATCGAGGACAACACCTCCCGAGTAGTGAGGCTCGGGTTCTTTCTTTCCCTGAGGGGTCCGGGGAAACCAGCTTCCACCGGGAGTGATCCGGGTATCGATCCACTTCTTTCCGTCAAACCGAGCATAGTGGTAGATATGGCGTGACTCATCCGGCAACCTCGTGTAGACAAGAACAGGAAGCCCTTTCTGATCCAGAGCAATGTCCCAGATCCAGGATCGCCCGGTCCCTTCGCCGGCATCTCCTGGGCCACCATCCCCTGGGCCACCATAGTAGACTCGATCCATGTCCCTTTGTGCCACCACCCCTTCCGTAGGGATTCGAGTTCCATCGGCGCGAAAAAAATCAGGCCCCTCCGAATAGCAATAGTAGATACTATTCGTAGATTCATTCCTCGGATGACCATCCGTCATGGCAAAATGAGTTCGTCGGTCGCCGTCATTCGCGGCCTTGAGGTAGGGCCTGACCCCCGCACCTGAGCCGGGCTCGGAAAAGGCGATCCTCCCACGCTCCCAGGTCGCCCCTCCGTCCAGGGAACTACTGACACAAGGTTTCCAGTTCGAGCCGCGCCAGAAGACATCGATGCGATTGGCTTCCCCCGAGAGTCGTACAGGATTGGCATAGCAAAGAACCGCGCGGGGGTCTTTCTCCCTCGGAAGCGGGTTGAGGGAGAGCTTCCGCTCCTCCTCCCAGCTCGATATGTCCTCCGGATTTCTGGAAACTCGAAGGCGCATCGAGGAATCCGAGTGCTTTGAATAGAAGACCATGAGGCGCCCGTCTTCTCGAAAAAGCAATCCTGGAGATGCGTGGTCATCTCTCTCGAACTTCTCATGGAGAGTGAACCGGACCATCTCTTTCTTGTCGTGATCAAAAGCGCCAACCGCCACATCCCCCTCGCTCGTGACCCATCCCGCGTAGGTCCGGGAAAACTTGCCGTGCCACGCAACGGCTCGAGGATCCGAAAACCAGCACCATGCACCATCCGGGGAGAAGTCCCGGTACGCTTCCGCTGCTGGAGCCTCCGACTCCTGCGCGCGAACCGAATCGCTCCCCCCCAGGAGGAATGCGATTGCGGCGGAAATCATGCAGATTGTCGGCAGGATCGAAATCACCGGGGAAGTTGCTACGCCGCCAGGCTCATTGAGGGTCATGCTTCCCTTCCCCCTCAAGAGAGATCCGTAGAAGTAACCTGGCTTTTTCGATCCCCCGTCGACCAAAGAACTCGAGATGAAACAATGAGGCTCAGGTAGAGAGCACATCCCACGTAGAGGCTCACTTGAATACCGGCCCACATGGAAACGGCAACGGCAATCACCGCGGCCAGAACGCCACAAGCACCGTTGATGCCCCACATCCAGGCGGTTGCATCGTCCGAGATCCTTTTCACGAGACGCATCCCGATCGGGAAGAAGCATCCAAGAACAATGGAAAGGGGAGCCATGATTGCCACCACGACTCCGCACCTTGCCTGTAGCCCCCAGGGAAGGGTGTAATCGATCACATCTTGCAGGAAGAAAATCAATCCCACCACATAGGCGCCCACAAGCATGGGCAGAAAAAACAACCAGCTGGGCCGGGTCTCGATGGAAATGCGATCGGAAATAAAGCTCCCCACGCCGGTGAAGAAGATCATCGAGAAGAGGATGATCGCCACCGCATAAGTTGGATGCCCGAGATAAATCGAGAATCTTTGCATGAAGGCGATCTGAATCATCATGAACCCGATGCCAATTCCAGAGAAATACAAGACCGCATTCAGAAAGCTCCATGCGTTCATTTGCGGAAGCCCGGAGATCATCAGTGGAGGTAAGATGATGGTCGATACGAGAATCAACGCGATCACCCCGAGCACCAGAAGAGTAATCGTTGCCATCAGATTTCCCTTCCCGATCACCCCCAGTCCTTCCCGAAGCCCCAGAGTGAACAGGTTCGCCGGCTTCAGATAGTTGAAGAAGTAGGGCCGAATATCCGAAGGCGGTGAAAAATCGTAGGTTTCGTTTTCAATCCGGGAGGTGAGAGCGTCAAAAGACTTCGCGGCCACGATGTCTCCAAGAAGAGGAGCCGCCGCCTCATGACCGGGCGCTACGATGATCCGGAATTCATACTCATCAACCAGACGATCCAGAGTTGCCAGATCTTCCTTCTTCAGGGGCTCGTTCGAGCAAATCAAAGTAGCGGTGGCCTGGCAGGCGACAAGCGCCATGTGATCCGCCGGATTCTCGACTCCCATGTCCAGTAGAGAGGCAGTGGCAAGAGACAACAGCCGGCCCGTCTCGTGGACCTCGGTCGGCGTGAACCAACGGGTCACACTCCACAACCCTCCCGGCTTCAAAGCCCCCATGAAAATCGACCACGCTTCTCGCGTGTAAAGGCCATTTTCGGTCAGAGTGAATGCACCCGCCCCGGTTGCCGCCCAAGTATCAATCAAGGACATCTGGATGATGTCGAACTTCTTGTCGACGCGAGTAAGATAGGAACGCGCCTCATCATGAACGAGCTGAACATCAGGTCGCCCGGCAATCCGGGCAAAGTCTCTCATCGGGCCTTCCAGAAGATCGATGAAGGCTTGATTGATCTCGACTGCCGTGACCGATGGACTCTCTCCCCAGAGAGCCGTGAGAATATCTCTCCCTCCTCCGACCCCGATGACTGCCACGTCCCCTTTCTTCTTCAGATGATAGGGAAGACTCGTGACGTCATACTTCACCCACTCCAGGGATTTCTGCTCCCCATCCCACTTCGTCATGAAACTACCGGCAGCACCGTCAATCTGAAGCTTCGCCGTTGTTGCCTTCAGCCCAGTCGCTTTGGGACTTGCCCCCCAGAAGAAAGGTTGTCCTTCCCGGGGATTGTAGGCAACGATATGAGAATGGACGTTCCACGCTTCGTCGGTCACAAGATGCCAGTCGATCGTCTTTCCCTTGGTGAACGGAAGGCGGAAAAGATAATCCGGATAATTGAAGTTGGCATAGGCTCCGACAAAAAGAGCAAGGGAGCAGAAAACAGCAAAGATCCCCCCGGATCTGGCAAAGCGACAGAAACAAAAGGCCCCCACAGCTGCCACCCCTCCAAGAGCAATCACCGCGGACGTGATGTCCCAGACCTCCAGCAACGGGATGATGGCGAGCGCACCAAGGGAAGCGCCCAGAAGATCAACCGCATAGAAGAGCCCGATTCTTCCCGGTATTCGGGTAAGAGCAATCGCAACGACCACCCCGGCAAGGAAGAAAGGGACGGCGAGCACGAGGGTTGAAAACCCAAGAGCAAAAATCGTTGTTGACCACATCGAGGTGCGAAGAGGAATGCAGATGTTTGCAAGGTGAGTGAGGGGAATCGAAAGAGCAAAAAGAGTACTCGCTCGAACCAAGCTTTGCCGCGCTCGATCTTCCCGGAATCGATCTCCACCAAAATACACGTACACCGCACCCGCCGACATTCCGAACATGGCCACGGATACGGCGAAGAACGAAAGGTGGTACCAGGTGAGAACGGAAAGCAGTCGTGTATCCAGCATCTCCACGGACAAAGCCGCAAGAGTAATCAAAAACAGCCCGGCAAGAAACCAGCCATGACGTGGCTGGCCCCCGGAAGGTGATGTGTTCATTGGGTAATCTCGAATTCGGGTCAGGCTAAATTGTCTGGAGAAGACACCTACTTAAGCAAGTTGACCCAGACGGTGGGAAGGCCCATCCTCCAGAAATAGGGAAAATGGCGTCTTTTGGCAGGTAGGAATCGAGCTTCCCCTCGAGCGTCTTGAACTTGATCGTACACAAGAAAAAGACGAGGATCAGGAAAGTGACATCGATCATGGGTGTGAGGTCGGGACCCTTTTGTTCTTCCGTCCCGTCGGGTCTTCCTTCGGATGCATCTCGAGACATCGATCATCTCCTCATGGGTGGGTGATGCTCCAGGTCCTGGAGAGTCCGATTCTTTCTTCACCATTCATCATAAGTCGGAAAAGAGAAGCCTGTCAAGCACGCCTCCCTCTGGTAGGTTTGTCGCCATGAAACGAACCCTCTACTACGTCACCGATCCGATGTGCTCCTGGTGCTGGGGCTTTCATCCCGTGATTTCGGCCCTCCACGACGAGCTCCCTCCTGAAATCAAGATTCGCTACGTGATGGGTGGCCTGGCAAAAGACTCGGATTCCCCCATGCCAGAAGAAGTGGTGGGCTACGTCCAGGAAGCCTGGAGAGCCGTCGAGCAGCGCACAGGAGCCAAATTCAACTGGGAATTCTGGAACAGGTGCCAGCCACGTCGGTCGACCTATCCTGCTTGTCGCGCAGTTCTCGCCGCCTCCTCCCTTCGATCCGGCGCGGGGCGCCTTCTCTTCGAAGCGATTCAGAAGGCCTATTACCTGGAGGCACGAAACCCCTCCGACTCGGAAACCCTCATTGCTCTTGCCGAAGAGATTACCCCCCCGATCGAAAGGAAGGCATTCAAGACTGCCTTTCAGAGCAAGAAGACTCAGGAGGCCCTCGCTAACGATCTCCTCCTTTGTCAAGATCTCGGCGCCTCCGGGTTTCCAGGTCTCATCCTGGAGGAGAACGGCACAAGACGCGCCATTTCAAGAGGCTATGCTGACAGGGCGACTGTCTGGCACGAGCTTCGACTTCAATAGAGCTCTCTCCCTCCCCCACAAAACTCCAAAAACATCGACGGAGATCCACCGCACCTCCATCAATATGAAGTAGGAAACAACTCAATACTTCAGGATGCCGTGGAAAGAGAACCCCTAGACATCATCTGGCGCAAAGAGCGACGGTGGGTAGCCTCCGTCCTTCTTGCTCATATGCCCCCAGGAGCCGATCTGGAAGACCTTCTTCAGGAGGTTGCTCTGGCTCTGGTTCGGCATACGGACGAAGTGCGGTCCCGGGATAATTTTCGACCCTGGCTGCGGACAGTAACTCTGAACATTGCCCGGGGTGCCCATCGCCAGGAGCAATCCTCATTGCGCAGGAAAGAACGTTCCCTTGATCCCGAGGCCCGAGAAGTTGCGGATCAAAGACCACTTCGAGAGCAAGAAGCCAAAAAAGCGAGGCAGGCGACCGCAAACACACTCAAGAAGATCGAAGAACTTCCCCCAAAACATCGAGAGATCTTGCTGCTTCGTTGCGTCAATGGTCTCTCCCAGAAACGAATCGCCAAGATCCTTGGCCTGCCCGAGACCACCGTTGAGTCCCGATTAGCTCGAGCCCGAAGAAAGCTGAGGGCGACGCTGTCCACGGTACAAGCTGTTCCGGTTCACGACGAAGGACAACCCCATGACCAGTAGCAACAACAACTACACTCCGCCATCCGAAGAAATCTTGATCCATCGAGTCATCGAAGGTGATTCAAGCCGAGAAGATTGGCTGGCACTGGAACAACTCGCCGACGGAGACCGCTGCGTATGGGAACGCCTGGCTAGAACTCTCCAGGTCGAGGCGGAACTCCGACGAGATGGGAAGCATGCGGTTTCCCTTGCAGACCACATCGAACTGACCTCCGAAATATCCGCGCCGCGGAATTTCCTGCCAAGGTGGGCCGGATGGGCTGCTGCCGTAGTTCTTGCCGCTGCCTGGGTCGTTGGATCTTTTTCCTCGGATTCAGGGGATCCCCGCAACGAGGGCTCTCTGCCAGCGTCCGAGACACAAACCGCTGACTCCGCCTACATGCAGTACATCCAAAAAGGGATCTCTGAAGGCAGGATTCTTGAGGAACTTCCCCGGGTCGTGATGGAAACAAGGCCGGCTGCAAAAGGCGACGGAGTAGAAGTTCTTTATGTCCGGCGTCTTCTCGAACGGACAGTCGTTGATCAGTTCTTTCAGGCTGGAAGTGACGACCAGGGAAAGCTAACGCCAAAGCCAGTTCCGATGACTCGGTTTGTTGACTACGGGTCTTTCTAGCAGGGCTGACCTGCAACTCATCACGGTGATCACCGCGGTACAGAACCACAGGACTTGTCCCCGGATTCAAAAGGATAACCTAATCATGAAAACGACTTCGCCTCTTCGCTTCGCATTGATCTTTGCTCTGCTCTTCGGATTCCAGAGCGGAACAGCAGCCCAGGAAAAAACCAAAGACGATCAGGCTCCCCCCGACAAGATACAGAACTGGACCGAGTGGATCGTCCCTTTCTCAACCAGCGAACCATTCAGCTACGTCTGGTCCAAAGAAGGCTTGACGCCTCCCGGTGAATACTCAACCCTGAAGAACCTGGATCCAAGCGTCTACGCAATGGTTGACCCGAGCGGAGTCTGGTCGGTCTGGAACCACGGAAAAAAATTACCGAAGAACCAGCTCCTCCAGAAGGATGGAAAAATCAATGTCACCGACCCGACAGGGAACCTCCTTCATACGTTTGAGACGACGTCAAATGGATATCTGGTAGCTCCCGAGGCCAGTCTTCTTGTCCCCATGACAAATTATTTCGTTCCAACAAAGTCACCGGCCAAAATCGGACTGGATTTGGGCGCCATCGACGAAGCGCTATCTCGACATCTCGGCATCGGGACGAATGAAGCCATCCTGGTCGCAGGGGTGCACGAAAACGGAGCGGCGGAGAAGGCGGGCCTCAAGACCTATGACATCATCACGAGCATCAACGAGGAAGCGACTGCCACACCCGAAAAACTACGCACGTTCCTTGAGAAAGCCTCCGCGGGCGATGAGCTCTGGCTCAGCGTTCTTCGTCGAGGTGAAAGCCATCGAATTCTTGTGAAAGTTGAGGCGGGCGCAATCAATAACGGGATCTATGGCAACGGCCACTCCTGGTCCTTCGCCCTCAAGAAGCAGCCGTCTTCCATCCATCCCTGGCGCTACCAGGTTGCTCCACCCAAGGCTCCGCAAGAGTTCATCTACTCCCCTTTCCCCCCAAAAACGGATCCTCCAAGAGTTGGGTTGGCCGAGGTGGAAAAACGACTCCAAGAAATCGAAGCCAAGATCTCGGAGCTGCGTCAGCTAATCCGGAGCGAAGACAAGAACAACTGAGTCCAGTCTGTTCGTCAGGTGCTTTTCGGCGACGTCGAGCTGGTCTGACTAGGTTGTTCTGGCGAATAGGTAGCAATCCCGGGGTTCCCCGGAGACGTTGGGGTGGATCAGCCAGCGGCGGAGAAGCCCCTCGCGGATCATTCCTGCCTTCTCCAGCACCCGACCCGACGCCAGGTTTTCAACGTCGCAGACAGCAGAGACCCGAAAAATCGCGGGGCGGCTAAGTGCCCACTCCACCACGGCACGAGCCGCCTCGCTCATCAAACCGTTACCCCAGAGACGCTTGGCAAGAACGTAGCCCAGATCAACTTTGTGCCCATCGATGCGGCACGACAACATCCCCACCGCACGATCCTCGCCCGGAAGATTCATGACCCACGTACACTCCGTTCCCGCCCGCCACCGAGCAAGACAGAGTTTCAAAAACGCTTCTGTATCCCCGACCTCCTCATGTGGATGCCAGAGGAGATAACGAGTTACATCCGAGTCATTCGCATACTCCTCGAAAATACATTCCGCATCGGACAGCCGGGGACGTCGCAATGTCAGACTCGGAGTCTGCAAGGTATCTGGGGCGCGCATTCGAGTGTCTCTCCTCTTCGCCTCGCTACTTGCTTGCTGAATCAGGTTTCTTCTGGGATCGGTCTGCTAGCCCGGCTAGCCCTCTTTCTTTCCACTCCGGATCTTCTTGTAGTGCGCCCTCAGCAGAGAGACTTTCCCCGGCTTCAATCCGATCAGTAGAGATTCAAAAAGATCATTCAGATCGTTCCGGGCAAGAAGAGAGGTCACTCGAGCCGCTACCCGAGGACTCGGATCACGAATCACTTTTGCGATGCGGATCGCCACTTCCCGGTCAGCAAACGAAAGAATTTCCTTCAGGAGCTTCTTTCGCTCCCGGCCCTCCGCGTCAAGGAATCGCGTAACGAGCTCGTCCTGGGAAGCAGTGAGGACTATCGCCCCATTCTCATCCGCTTTCAGGCACTCTTCCTGGGCGACTTCCGCCGTCTCATCCGTATCAGGTTCTTGCATCGCAACCTCAAGTCCACAGGCATTCAGCCCGCATTATTCACGAGGGAAAGCCTCGCTTCCAAACATTCAATCAATTCTTGAGCCAGTCGAGTGACCCGGTTTGCGTCATTCTACACGCGAACGGCCGGAGCAGGTATCTTGCCAGATGATCACTCTTCTTTCAAAGCAGGGTAAAGGTCCGTCTTCTTGAACGGAATCAGAGCCATGAGAACGGCAGGCTCGTAAAGCTGGGTCCGATCCAACGCGTCATCCGTCAAAAGACCGATCGCACCGTTCTTTTGCTTGGAGTTTTGCTGTCCGAAAACCAGGTCATCCGCCTCGCCGAGCTCCTTTCCCTGCCGGACCAGCTCCGCCACTCGTGGTGGTAGAAAAAAGCCAGCGGTCTGACCACGCCCTACCCGATCTTTTGAAAGGATCACCACCCAGGCAAACGCCATCAAGTCCCCTCGAATCTCCTCGACACCTCCCTCGATGCCGACCCAGTATTCGGCGTTTGGAGCCGCTCGGCGGGCGCTTTCGGCCCGAAACTCCGCCCCCGCAAGAGTCTCCTTGCCGGATAAAGGCTGGTCGGAAACACCTGAAGGAACCGAGAGACTCTCGAAAATAAAATCAGCCCCGGCGAACATCCGCTCGAAACCAATCCGAGCAGCCCTCTCCTTCACCGGATTTCGAGAAGCAATCACGACCGCCTTTTGGGCTTCGTTCCCCACTTTGCCGCCTCTTCCTGCAAGTTTCCTGATTTTTCAGATAGACAACTTCAAATCGCCGTGAAGACTGGATGAAGCCCCCTGTCTGAATCACCCCATCAAGGTGTAAACAGTTATGCGCCAGATCCGCCAGGCGACCTTCATCTGCTGTCTTTTCCTTTTGAGTCCGTCTCCGGCGCTCGGAGCTAATCATACCTTCGTTCATCTTTCCGATGAAAGCAAACTCAGCGGAAGCGTTACGGACAAAGGAGCAAAACTTGCCATTACCCTCACCTCGGGGGAAAACATCGCTGTCTGGAAACGCCAGGTAACCCGCCTCGAAAATGCCCCGCCCACCCTCACCGCCGAGTTTCCCATCCGACGCTATCTCGAGGAAAAGGACGCTTCCAGGCGGGAAGAAATCCTCCAGGAAATCCAAGGCATCTCCGGTCTGACTTCGGAGCTCCTGATGGAAGCTGCGTCCAGGCCGGATCACCGACTCCCGGCAAAGATCGGTCGATCCAGGATTCAGATCAAAATTCGCGGATCCGTCCAGTCAGCGGACTGTGTGGTGGTCGTGCCCGAGGAATACGATCCCGGCAGATCTTGGCCGCTCTGGATTTCCATGCATGGAACCGGCGGGAGTGGAACCGGCATTGCATCCATCATGGAAGCCTATGCTCACGAACACGGCTTCCTGCTGGCTTGTCCCACGGAACACCAGGATCGCCATGGAAAGGGGTGGGGATATTCTGACATCGAAAGAAGCTTGACCGTTTCTACCATCGAAGAGATGAAAGCGCGATTTCATGTTGACCCGGATCGGATCTATCTCAATGGATGGTCACGGGGTGGACACGCCTCTTATGACGTCGCCGAGCATTTCCCCGGGATCATCGCGGCGATCAATCCCATCATCGGAGCGCCCCGCGCCCATTACTTTGGCCTCCTTCGAAACCTCACGAATATACCGTGCTACGTCATGAACGGCGCCCTTGACCAGGACAAACTCGTCTTCGCCGCGAGAGAAGGGAAAAAGAAACTCGAAACAAGCGTGAAGGCCCAGGTAATCTACTACGAAGATCCAAAAAGAGGACATGAGTTCCTACTGGATCATCTGGGAACCGCGATTGAACAGGTTCTTCAATGGAGAAGAACCCCGCTTGTTACCAGGTCACTTCTCGCATCCGTAGCAGATTCCCCGATGGAGGGCCTGTGGGTGCGAATCGACGAGATCAAGAAAGACTCCTATCGTCCAGGAGCAACCCTCAAGATGAGAAACCTGAGGCGCCTCATGAACGACGAAGAAAAGAAGATGTCCGCAGTTCACAAATCCATCTACGACAAGACCGCATTTGTTGAAGCTCGAATCGAAAACAGCCGGATCATCCTCAAATCTGCCGGAGTCAGAAAGATCACTCTCTTCCTGAACGACGAACTCATTTCCCTCGACAAGAGCTTTCGAGTAACCGCGAGAGGAAAGACTCTCTATCGTGGAAAACTAAAACGCGACCCGGAGTATCTCCTAACCGGACTGAGTCAGCGCAGAGATCGTCATCGAATCTTCTGGAATGAAGTCACCGTGACTCTTCCTTGACACATCAACCAAGCGAGAAAGATTGGTCGGGCATCAAATTCTTCACCCATGGAGACTCCAGCTTTGAAAACACGTAGTTGCAAAGACTCCCGTCAAAACCCGAGACGATTGGCCACGCTCTCCCTCCTTGTCAGTTTCTTTGCTGCGGCCTCTCCATTTCTGAATGCTGCCATTGCTCAATCCAGAACATTTACCACCGAAACCCCGGTTCTCCTCGGGGCAAAGAGCAACCTGACCGCTTCCCTTTTCTTCGGGGATCTCGACGGAGACGGGGATCAAGACCTGGTTGTTGCCAATGGTCGCCACTGGGCCCAGGACAACGAGATCTTTCTCAATCGAGGAGATGGGACTTTCCTGCCCGGATCCTTTCCAAAGACATCTCCTGATCCCTCCTATGCAACGCCCCTCGCTGACCTGGATGGAGATGGAGATCTGGACATCGCCGTTGGCAACGACCGGGTAAGAAAAATGATTTTCCTCAACAACGGGAAGGGGAAATTCCTCGCCCACGGATCCTTCTCCGATGAGAAAGAGAACACCCGAAATCTCACCCTCGCCGATCTCAACTTCGATGGCCACGTTGACATCCTCATCGCCAATCGGCAGGAACCAAACAAGATCTGCTTCAATGACGGCACGGGAAAGTTCCCCAGGACTCGTTCCTTCGGATCCAGGAAGGGGTCGACGATCTCGATTGCGGTAGCCGACCTGAATGGAGACCTGAGGCCAGACCTGGTTCTCGGAAACCGAGGAGGACAACCCAACGAGGTGTTCCTGAACGACGAACAGAATACCTTTTCGGAATCAACCGTCTTCGGAAGAGGGAGAGACAACACACGATCCGTGGCCATCGCCGACATGAACGGCGACAATCACCTGGACATCGTGACCGGGAATATCGGCCAATCCAACGGCATCTACTTCGGAGACGGGAAAGGTAGCTTCGATTCCGGCATGGAGTTTGGTGGGAAAGACAATCGAACCTACTCCGTAGCGGTAAGCGACCTCGATCAAGATGGGGATATCGATATCGTGGTCGGAAACGTCGGCAGCCAGAACACCATCTTCTTCAATCGAGGCAACGGACGCTCCTTCGCGGAGGCCAGATTCGGCGCACCGGATTCGGCGACTTACGGAATCGCTCTGGCGGATGCAGACGGTGATGGTTTTGAGGACATCGGCGTCGCCAACTCCGGGTCCCAGAATGCGATCTATTTCAACCGCCCGGCCCCCTTCTTTCCTCTCATTCCCCGCCCCCATCATCTGGTTCACCGCGGAGGTGAGTTTCTCATCAACTCCCGGACAAAGATCCTGGTCAATGATCCATCCCTTTTGACCTGGGAACTTGATCGCCGGATCTCCGAGGTGCTCGCCTGCGTCCCCCGGAAAATCAACTCAACCGGCGTCCACTCGGATTCAGTTCCTCCTCCCAATACGATTCTCCTGTCTCTTTCCGACGACGACCAGATCAAGAAACTCGGATCGGAGGGATACCGGATCAACGTGAGGAAAGAGCACATCAAACTGACCGCATCCGCACCGTCCGGGATCTTCTACGCCATCCAGACTCTCAGGCAGATCCTTCCGGATGTTGCCGATGATCCAGCCGGACAGAGCGAAACTCTGAGTGTTCCCTGTTGCACCCTGGAAGACAGCCCACGCTTTCCCTGGCGAGGACAGCTCCTTGATGTAAGCCGGCATTTCCTTCCCCTTGAAGTTGTAAGAAGAAATATCGACGAACTTGCCTGCCTGAAGATGAACGTCTTTCACTGGCATCTGACCGACGATCAAGGATGGCGCATCGAGGTGAAACAATATCCAAAACTCACCGAAGTCGGCGGCTTTCGCGTGGATCGAAATCAGGAAACCTGGTGGGGCAGAGAACCTCAAAAGCCCGGCGAAAAGGCCACCTACGGCGGGTTCTATTCCCAGGATGAAATCGGGGAGATCATCGACTATGCCAGCAAGCGTTTCATCACCATTGTCCCCGAGGTCGACATCCCGGGTCATTCACGATCTGCCATCGCCGCCCATCCGGAGATCTCATGCGACGGTGGTCCCTACTTTGTCGCCACCGGGGGCATCATGTCCCACAACACCTACTGCCCGGGAAAAGAGATCACTTTCCGTTTCATCGAGGACGTCCTCACCGAGGTCATCAACCTCTTTCCCAGCAAGTACATTCACATCGGGGGAGACGAGTGCAACAAGGACGCCTGGAAGAACTGCGCCGATTGCCAGAACCGCAAGAAAGCCGAGGGTCTTTCGACTGAGCTTGAACTCCAGAGTTACTTCATCCGCCGGGTGGAAGACATCTTGAACAAGAAAGGAAGAATCCTGCTCGGCTGGGACGAGATTCTCGAGGGAGGCCTCGCGCCCAATGCGGCGGTTATGTCCTGGCGTGGGACGAACGGGGGAATCACGGCAGCGAAGGCTGGCCACGAAGTCATCATGACACCCCACCAGTTCTGCTACCTCGACCTCAAGCAGGGCGACCCCGAGCTTGAGCCTCCCCTTGGCTATGGACAATGCCGGCTTCGCACCGTTTACGGCCATGATCCCATTCCGGCCGAGCTCACCCAAGAAGAGAGCAAACTCGTCCTTGGCATTCAGGGGAACCTCTGGGGGGAATCGATCCAGAACGAGGAGAACGTCCACTACATGCTGTTTCCAAGGCTCTATGCAATTGCGGAAGTCGCCTGGTCTTCCGTGTCAAACCGGGACTGGAGAGAGTTCATTCAAAGGCTCGAGCCACACCTGAACCGGATGCGAAGTCGAAAGATCGGCTATGCCCGCAGCCTCTACAACGTCAACCTGATTACGAGTCCCTATGAAAAGGAGACGGGAATCGAAGTCCGACTTGAAACCGAACACGGAGCCGTCCCCATCCACTACACGACGGACGGCTCTTCTCCCACACATTCCTCCCCTCTCTATGTTGATCCCTTTCGATTGACCGGGTCAAGGAGCATTCAGGCGGGATCGTTCAGGGAAAAGAGCCTGCTCGGCCCGATCACGAAGCGAGATGTATCGATCCACAAAGCGGCAGGAAAGACCGTTCAATTCAAAACGAAATGGAGCGAAAAATACACAGGAGGAAAAGAAGACGGCCTGACTGATTGCCGACGAGGGTCGCTCATCTTTGCCGATGGCAATTGGATGGGATTCGAAGGGGACGACCTTCTCATTCAGATCGACCTCGGAGACCTGATAAGCGTCAAGCAAGTCTCTGTCAGCTGCCTGGAAACTCACAAGAGCTGGATCTTCCTCCCCACTGAGCTTGAAGTACTCCTGTCAACCGATGGAATCAATTTCAACGTCGCCGCCCGGAAAAAGCATGATTCCCATCTGCAACAAAGAGAGCCTCGAAAGAAGACGTTCGATCTTGCCTTCTCCCCGGCACAGGCTCGTCATATCAAGGTAAGAGCCAAGAGCCTTTCGAAATGCCCGGACTGGCATCCTGGAAAAGGAAAGAAATGCTGGCTCTTTGTCGATGAAATCCTCGTCGATTGAGAAAATCAAGGGGATGATTCGATAAGGAGAAGAGTCAAGATCCGTCAGAAGGAATCTCGATCAACGTATAGTAGGCCTCGGCGTGGAGAAGGGGCATCCCGCTTCGGTTCTTCACTCCGGGAAGATGCAGCTCATGCACGAACCCGGGCCGAAGACCGGTCACGATGAGCTCCACTTCCAGATTCCCTTCCGCAACGACGACCTCATCAATGACCAGGTCTTTCTTTTCCATTTCACTACTTCCATAGTCACTATGGAGTCGGTAGGTGTAACTTTCCATCCGATAGGATTCTTTATCTCCTCCCCCGCTGGGATCAATCGGTTGGGTGAATCGAAGTCGAAACCCCAGGCTTGTCGCTGACATCCGAAGAATTTCGAAGGGGTTCTCTCCTTTCCAGACGAGGCGTTCCAGACCATGGGCAGCCTTTCCCTTGGACCCCCAACCTCGGTTGGACAACCCGGCGATCAGAGAATCGTCCTCGCCCCAGGCCACCCGAATCAACCCGGACTTGAATCCACTTCGAAACGGGAAACACGCCCCCTGCCAGTGACCGTTTACTTTCTCGAGAAAACAACGCATGACCGACGCGTGGTGTTGATCTCCGACAAAGACCTGGCCCGTGAAGGGCCCGAACTTCCCACCTGTTTGATCCCAGACAAGACCCGAGGGAGACTTCCCCATCTTGTCGTAGGGAAACCAGATGGCCGGCATCTTCAAGGAAGGAAACTTCTTCTTCGCCTCGACCATCATGATGCGATCCGGAACTTCTCCAGGATATTTCACCTTGGATTCTGGAAGCTTCGCCGATTCAATCCCGTGAGGATGACCGTGGAAATCTCCAACTTCCAGATGGGATAACTTACTCGCCCCGCACCATTCACCTTGGTTGTCGGTATAGAACATCTCTCCTTCCGGGCTCGCCTCCAACCCGGCCGGAGAGCGGAGTCCTGCACAAACCGGCTCCATGACTCCATCCTTGTTGACCCGGATAGCCCACCCTCTCCACTCCACCTTGCCAAATGGTTCGGCGCCAAAGGGCTTGTTGAGGGTCACCCAGAGGTTCCCTTCCGGATCACGTCTTGGGCCAAAAGCATACTCATGATAGTTCCCGCTGATCAACCAATCGTCACAAACCGTCTCCAGGATGTCACATCGGCCATCTCCATCCCCATCCTTCATTCGGCTCAGTTCGGCTCGCTGCACGGTATAGATCCACCCATCGACCGAAAGGAGTCCCATGGGCTCCTGAAGACCATCAAGAAAAAGAACGTACTCCGGCGTTTCTTCGTAGAAGTTTTTCGCCAGCCAGATCTCCCCTCGGCGAGTGCAAAAAAGAACGGATCCATCCCCGTAAGGAAGAAGACCACTGACCTCAAACACCGCCCCGTCTGGAGCCGGGATCTCCACGATCTCGTAGTAGTCCGCTTCAACAGGAAGCTCAGCCGATGCCTCCTCCTCGGCGAGAAATGAAAGACCGATCATCAGAAACCAACACACATTTACCATTGATACTGGACCTCGATCTCAAGTGTCTTTGGATCTTCCCGCGAGATCCTCACAGGCATGACTAATTCCTGGGTCTCTCCCTGGCTGCGAATGGTCGCTCGTCCTTCCCGCAAGCGGACCCGGCATCCTTCATCCGTGGCAAACCAGAAGTTCGCCTCTTCCTTGATCTCCCCGGCCACGATCATTCGGAAGGATAGATCCGTGATTTCCGATTCGGTGGAGAGCTTGATTCTACGGACAAGACCGACACGTTCGCCCACCTCGTCCGGTGTCAAGGATTCCTCGATCATCAGATCTCCGTAGCGATAGAGAAAAATCGGGCGTCGCAGCTCGTCTCGCTTCACCCCTCGCATCCTGAAACCGGCCTCCCTCCCGAACAGCTCGGGCCAAGGGTCCGATGGATCCGAAAGACGAGCCAGGGGAGAACCGGGAGGAAGGGTCAAGACGTCGGCGCTGTCCGGAGATTCAAGCTTTCCGGCCCGATCGTGCCAGGTGCCTTCACTGTTGATAAAACCGCCTCTCCACATTCGTGCCAACCGGATGTTGTGGGCATCAAAGGCAAAATGAACTTCTTCGGGATGACCGACCGCCATGACTCGAGCACTCAACCCCTTCATGAAAGCACCGAACACGATCGGCTCCTCCTTCGGGACAAGGTCATATTTCATCTTGTCGTACTCGAGTCCGTGCGGAGGAGGCCCCTTTCCTTCCAGGGAAAGAAAGACCCGAATGGCCTCCACCTGACGATCCGTATCTCCGGCAAGAACATCCGGAAAATCGACCCGACCCGGAATCCAGTAGGGAGGCATACGAGTTCCAGGGCTTGTTTCTTGGGGGTTCTTCAGGAGGTCCGCGTGCCAGACTGGTTTTACGCGCGAGTGCGTCTCCGCAAGATCAAGAGCGTGGGCGGTTCGTTGGCCATGGCCGCCATAATAGTGACAGTTAATACAGATCATGCCCCGTCGCCCCACAAGCATTCTTCCGATCTCCGCAAGCTCCGCTGAATACTCGGGCTCTTCATCGTCACCCGGCAAAGAATCAACCATGTCAAAGAGCTCGGAAAGAGCAGCAACGTTCTCCACTCCGAACTCGGGCATCCTGGTATTCATGTAAGGGCGCGCCGCCCCCTTCTCGGTGAGAACACGGCGAATCCAGTCCTTCTTGAGACGATGTCCAACCCCAGAAAGAGTGGGCGGGATACGCCCCTCGTCCCCAAGATCGGCAATACCCGTAAACATCGGCCTCAACGACTCCACCGGTCCTCCGGCGGAATCCCGCTCATGACAGGACAAACAATCGAGCCTCGAAAGAACAAAGTCGATCTCCTCGGATGCGGATCGAGGATGAGAAAGCTCTTCCCGTGCCTTCACCAGGGCTTGTAGTTGTTCCTTTTCACCCTCCTGAAAATCAAATCGCGGAACACCGTCAGGAGGATTCTCGGAAAGACAGCCAGAATCCTCCGAGAGAAGCTCAAGAAACGGCCTGGTTTCGACCACCGGACTTCTCCCGGGATCGTGGCATCCCTGACATCCCAAGCTCTCGAACCAGACAGCACCCTTGGCAATTCGAACCGGATCCAGTTCAAATCCGGACACATCCGGAGGGATCATGGTGACCGGACGATGGGACAGCACCTCCATCGGAATCGGTCCCCGATCAAACGTGGGCCCTTCATATTCAACGAAAAGAGCTTCCCCTCCCTCCCCCTCGAACATCGTGACCGTGATGGGGTGGCGCCCCGCGGAAAGCTCGATCCAACCTGACTTCTCGATCGGGCCATGACTTCCGCCATTGTCGACCACAAGCTGGTCATAGATGTAGAGCCAGGAACCGTCATCCGAAGTCGTATAGAACGTGTATTCCCCGTCGGTAGGGACCTCAATCTCACCTCGAAATCGAAACCCGAAGCCGTCGTCCTTTCGGGGTAGATCAATCGTAAATCCGAAAGATATGTCAAGAGCTATCGGCTCTTTCCCCGCAAACGTGCCGTCCTTTCCATCAAACTCTCCTTCGAAGTATTCGACTTCGAGACCAGGACGCCGCAAGCAGTCGGGCGCAAGATCCAGATCATCCGCCTGATGGCGCAGGAGGTAAAAAGCCACGGATCTGGCCTCATCTTCCGTGAGCCGCATGGAAGGCATCTGTCCCGAAGGGCGCACTAAAAGCGGATCGACCAGGAATGCGGTCAATGGGTCAAGTGCGGTGGCCTTAGAAAGCCTTTCGGATGAATCCACTTCGTGACAGGCCACACAACCAACCGTCTCATAAAGGCGCCTTCCGTGGTCAAGAAATGAAGAACGGACGGTTACCGGCTCGGCGACGAAAGGACCGTTCTTTGACTGAAGGAAGTGAATAAGATCCTCTACGACATCCGCCCTGTCCGTACCAGAAAATCCATGAAGAACATCCGGCATCTTCGTTCCGGGTTTGATGTCGTGAGGAGAAGCAAGGAAGGATCTCAAGTACTCCGGAGCAAGACGCCCCCCGACGGATTCAAGATTCGGGGCAGGAAACAGGGGAATTCGGGAAAGGAGCGGATCCGGCTCCTTGTGGCAAGCAGCGCACGAAAACTGACTCGCCAAAGCCTCCCCCGCCGAAGACAATCCCGGCTCGGGAGAAACAACGTCCGCCTCCCTTCCCCGAGCCTTACGATTCGCCTCAACCGGCTTGAAGTCATCTCCCTTTCCTACTTCCGCCTCTGGCTCGAGACCCTTTTCATCACAGCCAAAAGAAAAAGAAAGCAAGACAAGAAGACACCAGCGTCGGAGCATCGATCGATTTACCTCGATCATGAATTCACAGCTCCCCGTTTCTCAATCGATCATTTCCCTGACCAGGATCTTCCTTCGTATGGCCCCGAGAAGGAATAACGACCCGAACCAACCTCAAAAATCATCGAACCGATTCCACTCTTCCGGACCTCAACATCCTTGGACTCTCGAGGAGAGAGCCCAAAAAGTGTCACGTCTTCTTTCCGAAGGGTCGGGAAGGTAACAAGAGCTGTTGTGTTTGCCGGGATCTCGACATCTAGCGACAGTCGTCCGTCTTCTGTCTTCCAGTCGACCCGGATCTCTCCCCGAACGGAACGATATCTTGCCTTTACCCAGGTCAAGTCGCCTCCCGGCTGAGGAGAAATCACGATTTTCTCAAAACCTGGCTCGCCGCTACGAATGCCCGCAACCGTCTCATAGAGCCACTGGCCAACCACACCGAACGCATAGTGTGAAAATGAATTCATTCCCGGATCATGAAAACCATCCTCGTCGGACCACCCATTCCATCGCTCCCAGATCGAAGTCGCTCCCCGCTCAATCGAATAGCCCCACGACGGAAAACCCTTGTTGTGAAGCAGGCGGTACGCAACATCGGTGCGCCCGACCTTGCTCAGCGCCGTCATGAGGTCTTTCGTTCCGACAAAACCCGTCGAAAGACGATTCTTCCGGGCTTCGATATCCGCAACAAGATGCTTTGCGGCAAGGCGTCGAGTTTCAGGCGGCAGGAGATCATACGCCAGGGCCAGAACGTAAGCACATTGGGTTTCTCCGAGAATCTTCCCCTGCTCGCTGACATACGCGGCGGTAAAGGCGTTCTTCACCGACTGAAAAAGTTCCTCGTACTTTTGCGCATCATCGACCTTTCCAACAACACGAGCCGAGCGAGCCAGAAGATCCACACTCCGGGCGAAATATGCGGAATAGATGACTTCCTTGGGAGTATCGGCCTCGATGTTGACCCAATCCCCGAAACAATGGAAATCTTCAGGAGGGAGAAAATCCGGAGACCGGCTCGCGCAAAAATCAACAAAGCGGACCATCCCGGAGTAGTGCCGGGAGAGTAAGTCTCGATCTCCGTAAACATCGTAGAGAACCCAGGGACAGATCACACCTGCATCCGCCCAGGCCGGCCCCCCATCATCCCCCGCAACCTTCAGCGGAGCAACCATGGGAAACTGACCATCCGCTCGCTGGGCATCGGAAAGATCGATGAGCCACTTCGTCATGAATGCCTGCACGTCAGCATTGAAGCAAGCGGTGCGGCAATAGACCTGTGCATCTCCCGTCCAACCCAGACGCTCGTCCCGCTGAGGGCAATCGGTCGGAACATCAATAAAGTTCGCTCTCTGGGTCCAGTAGATGTTGGAAAGGAGCTTGTTGACGGTGTCGTCTGACGTTTCCATTTCTCCGGCAAGTTCTGTCGCGCTGCCAAGAGCAATCCCTGTAATGACATCCTCGGTCGGTCGTCCTGGATACCCCGTGAGTTCGACGTATTGAAAACCGTGATATGTAAAGCGAGGTTGCCAGATCTCAACTCCGCCGCCTCGACAGATATAGGTGTCGACGGTTCGGGCCGACCGCAGATTTTCGACGTACACATTTCCGTCCGCCGCAAGTCGTTCGGCAAACCGAAGCGTCAGCTCCGTTCCGGCCTCGGCCTGGATACGAAGACGAATCACCCCTGCAAAATTTTGCCCAAGATCAAAAACAAAACGTCCCGGTTCAGGCTCGGTGATCGCGACAGCAGGGAGTTCGGCAAAGGCTTGCACTGGCGGGCCAGGATGGGCTTCGACAACGGCGCTACCGGGTTCGGAGATGTCTACGGCCGCCCACTCCGATTCGCCCTCATACCCTGGCTCATCCCAACGATCCAGTTCCTTTCGAGCATCATAGGTTTCACCCATGAGAAAGTCGCTCTCAAGAATCGGCCCGGTCGTCCCCTTGAAATCTGATCCCGTGCCAATGACCTCGCTGCTTCCGTCTTCGAATTCAACCTGAATCTGGCCAAGGAACCGTAGATCCTTTCCGTAGTGATTGCGATTCCTTCCATATCCGATGTAGCCCGCATACCACCCGTCGGCGAGGATGATCCCCATGGCATTCTTCCCCGCACGAAGAAGATGAGCCACATCATAGGTTCGTGTATAGACACGCTTATCGTAGTCCGTCCACCCCGGGTTGAAGAAATCACTGCCTACCCGCTTGCCGTTCAGACGAAGCTCGAAAATACCCAGAGCTGTCGCGTGAACAAAAGCTCTCCGGATTTTCTTTCCAAGGTTGAACTCACCTCGAAGGTAACGAGGAGGCGGCAATGTGAGCTCACTCGGAGAAAGATCCCCCCAGGGTTCATCCCCCATATCTCCGACCAGCATGGGTAACTTCCAGGTCGAGTCGTCAAAATCTCGTTCAAACCAACCCTCCTGGGGCTTTCGAGTAACCTTCCAGGATGGGCTCGTGCTGAAAGACGAAACAGATCCATCTTCAAGCTCTACCCTCAACCAAGCGGCGAAGGCTGCCGGGTTGGGGTCGTTCCCAGCATTGTGGGCGCTGACCGCGATGACGTTTTTTTCCGAAGATAAGAACCGGGTCACATCGAAAACGGAGACAACCTTGAAATTGTTTCCCTTCCCGACCTCCCTTCCGTCGATCCAGACGGTGAACTCATTATCAACGCTGATAGCAAGAGATGCTTTCTTGACCGGTGCGTCAAGGCCCGGCATGCTTCCTCGGAAATAACATGTCCCCACCGGGGAACGAATCGAGGGATTTCCTTCCGGATACCAGATCCATTGACTCTGTTCGAAATCCGAATAGACAGGATCAAGGTGTTCCCCCTTGATCCTGTCCAACCCGATCCACTCTGCCTTCCAGTCTTTTGGCGCCATTAACCCCATGGTCCATGACGCCGGCTCACTCCAGCTGGACACTTCCCCATCTCCATCCCAGACGCGAACGCGCCAGAAGCAAGCGTCACCCGAGTTGAGGGGCTCTCCACCATAAAGGATGTCAAGGGTCTCAGAACTCTTGATCCGCCCCGTATCCCAGTAACTCTCTATACCTTCTTTCAGGATTGAACCTGAACTCGCCACCTGAACCTGATAGCCGGTCTGAACCTCATTTCTACGCTCAGAAGTCAAAATCCAGCTCAGTCGAGGATGCGGCCTGGTGATTCCAAGCGGGTCCACCCGATGCTCGGTGCGGAGTTCAGTCGGCAATAATTCCTGGGAAAAAAGAGCAGCTGGCGACGCCATGAGGAAGACCCCCAAAGCAAAGAGAAGTTGGTAAAGGCGCATGATATAGCCCGGATTATTCAAGCTTCCACCATACACAAAGAGGGTCGTGGGGTCGAGTCCAGGGGGGAATGAGGGGCTACTTGACCGGTCCGCCCACACTCGAAAGAGCACTTCGAATGAGCTCCCTCTCGTAAGAATTCCTTGCCGGGTCTCCCGTGCCTGCTGGGATCGTCAAAAGAAGACGACTCGTCAAACGCTCCAGAGCCTCGGGGCGAAGGTCTTCCTGCTTCTCAGCTCCCTTCGACAGGACAAAGGTCACGATCTCGGACGGATTCCTCACCCAGCGATAGACCTCCATGTCACACCCCGGATCCCCCCAAAGCCGCTGATCTCCTACAGATGACAGGATTCCAGGGAGGTCGCGACGCAGAAGTTTTACCGTCCCCTCCGCAAGCTGGACACGGATCGGGTTTCCCGTCCCGAGGTGAAGAGCGTCGTCCTCCGTCCACCGAAGAAAAAACTCTCCTTTGCGACAGGAGCGGATCTCGAGACCAAGCACCTCGTTCTCGATGCGACTTCCGGCCTTTGCAACATTCGGCAATCTGGGCGCGGGTCTCGTCAGCAACTTCGACCAGTCGGCCCTGATCGCCTTGATTGCCTCCACATTCTCGGGAGTCGTTGGGGAACGATCCGGACGATAGAGCCACTTACCTCCCAGGTTTTTCTTCAGGAGCCCAAAAGCAGCAAACCGAGCCTTCTTTCCCGTCTCCGATTCAAAATACCGGTCTTCTCGTTTGAGTTCCTCAAGAGGCCAGGCAAGGGCCCACCGACGCCCCCAGAGGTCGAGGAGCCGGGCGGCACCGCGCCGAACTCGGTCGTCTTGATCTTCGAGCCGAGCTCGAACCGCCTGAATTGATTGTTGCTGAGAAACCTCGAGCGCGGTAAGCCCCGAGAGTCGCACCGCAGCGAGAGAATCGTTCAAGAATCCGGACACAGTCTTGAACTCATCTGGCCTTGCCGTCTCGGCGAGTGAACGAGCCGCAGCCGGACGCCACGGAAAGGAGGGGTCGTTCACTGACTGCCAGAGAAGCTCTCGAATGTCATCTCCTGGAAGACGCCCCAACACACCAACAACGTCGGGGCCGAGGCTGGCAACGTTCCCGCCGTGTTCAGCGAGATAGCTCCGAACCTCTTTCGTTGCCGCCTCCCCGAAGCTTGCCAGTTTTCTCGCAGCTTGAGGGCGAACCACCGGCGATCCGGTTCGGGCGACTCGCAAGAACTTGCCCTCCTCCGTTTCGGCTGATGAAACCTGCCGGGAGAAGAAGAGAGGAAGGAGAAGAAAAATGGAGATGGTCTTCAAGACACTCATGGTCGGGCTCTGGATCGAAATCAGTCCAGCTTTCCTTCGAGACGATAGATGCTGGTGACGAACCCATCTTCCTTGACCTCGCCAACGCTGAGGGTTCCCTTGACACGGATGAGCCCGGCCCCCCAGGTTGTTTCTTCCCCATCCAAAGTTACTTCGATGAATTCGAAGACCTTGGGGCGAGCGTTGCATGCACACGGATCAGTGACCAGGAGAAACGTATCCGCCTTTCCCCGAAAGATATGCATGAAACCGCTGACAGAGATCTCTTCTCCATCGAGAGATTGGACCTCCGAGGGAAGGGGCTCACCCTCTTCGTAGTCGATGGTTGTCAGGGTGAGGATGTCGACCGTCTTTGCCCACAGTGAATGAGCCTGACTGCCCAGCTCCCCCGGGAAGGAAAGGGCAAGAATCAGAAACGTTATGGCGGTCGAACTCATTGTTTCCTCGGAAGGCACGGATGAATCAATTGCATCTTATTCTCCTTCGGTCCACCCCCGACTTCAACTTCAAAGTTCACCGAAAATGCGAAACGCCCGTTCCGGGGCGATAGCCAAGAAACATGACGGTAAACCCATTCGGAGGAACGAGTTGGATCGCCCGGCGCTAGTACAGAACCTCGACTTCATCCGCCACCACCCGATAGAGGCTCTCGGCAAACCCCGCCTCATCGAGCTTCTCTCCCACCTGGAGCAACCCCGTCACCCGCACAACCGCAACCGGGGAAAGAACGACCTCTTCTCCCGGAGGCAACGTGACCTCGACCCACTCATCCAGAACAGGCATGGATCCAAAGCAACAACCGGGTGGGAATCGCGTCAGGAGGAACCGCTGTATTTCTTCTCCGTCAAACTCCGTGGCCAAGATATGACCCTGAGCCTCGATTCTCTCCCCGCAAAGCCCCTGAATGACCGGAGGGAACTGGTCGACCGTCAACTCGACCTTGGTGCCGGATCGAAGCTCGGGCGGATCGTAGTCGGCAAATGTGAGAACCGAAAGATCAATTCGCAGCACCCCATCACTCCGAGCTTCGATCAACCCATTGATCTTCTCATCGCCCCGAGGAGTCGACTCTCGCCCCGCACCCGGCGCCTTTTCGTCGTGGGTAAAGGCGGATGATTGAAGGAGGGTACCTTGAATCGGAACCGAACTTCCCGACCAGTCCGTTTCCAACGCCCCTTGATAGGTCCAAAAAAGAGTACCTCCCGAGGCGAGAAGCACGATCCCCTGGAGTGTCCACATGAGTCTATTCATCTTCATTCCCGGATCGATTTCGGTTCTTTGCCATCAATAGAAGACGATACTGATCACGATCGATGTGCCAGACCTCCAGGGAGCCATCCGCCTTTGCCCCCAGGAGCCGGCTCCCGTCCGGACTGAACGAAAGAGACTTTGCTCGCGTGCCCCTCTTGAGGGTCGCCAACTCCTCACCAACGAAAGGATCCCAGATCTTCACCGACTGCTCCTCGGATCCGGAGGCCAACCGAAGCCCATCCGGACTGAACTTGACCGCCCCGATGAAGCCGCCTCCTTCCCGACACCGAGACTGGAGCTGAGCGGTTTCAAGATTCCACACATGAATTACACCATAGGGTGAGCCGGTCGCAAGAAGATCACCGGTAGGACTGAGATCAATGGCACTCACCATCCCCAGGTCTTCGTGACGAAGGCCACCCACCTTCCTTCCCTCCCCGGTCTCCCAGACTCGCAAAGTCCCTCCGTCCGCCGCCCAAAAAACCTTGTCTCCGCCGCGGGATGCCGAAATTGATAGGACCCCTAGCTGGGGTCCCGGCTTCTTCAGGACCGCCTCTCCTGTCGAAATATCCCAGACTCGAATGCTTCCGTCACCCGAGACCGAAGTAATCCTCTGATCATCCTCCGAAAGAGAGACTTTGGTTACAGATAGAAGATGACCCCGAAAAACACGAACCTCCAGACCCGTCCCAACGTCGGACAGGCGCACCGTGCCATCGACACCCCCCGAAGCAACGAGTTTCCCATCTTTGCTCAATGCCACGGAAAGAACACGGTTCTCGTGTCCGGAAAAGGTAGCCAGAATTTTTGCGGTCACCGCCGAGAAAACACGCACCGTTCCATCAGCGCAACCGGCAGCAAAGGATTGACCATCACCACTCCAGGCGACTCCATTCACGGACGGTGCCCCGGAATCAAAAGAAACGCCGGTTCCCCGATCCTCCAGTCGCCAGAGGAAGACCTCCGGGGCCGCCCCCCCGAAAGCGACCACCTCCCCTTCCCCACTGGCCGCCATGAACTGAACCGAATCAACGGATGCGCGGTAAGATCGAAGAAGCTCCCCCGTGAACCCATCCCATTCAAAGACTCTCCCGGGAGGTGTCGCCGTCCTGATTCGACGGCCATCCTGCTGGATCGCTACAGCCAGCACTGGATCTTCGTGAAGAAGGTCAAAGAGGACTTCTCCCGTTTCTCGATCCCACAGTTTGGCCGTCCGATCATCGGAACCGGAGACCACTTTTTTCCCCTCGCGGTCAGACGCCAGGCAACGAACCCAATCAGTGTGCCCGGAAAACGACCCCACCTCTTTTCCGGTCTCCATGTCCCAGACCTTCACAAGAAGGTCGTCACCGCTGGAGAAGAGATGAGTCCCGTCCCGAGTCATGGATACAGAGTTCACTTCCCCTTCATGGGCAAGGAACACTTGCTCTTCTCCTCCTTCAGACCAGACGATTACTCTTACCTTCCCAGCCGCGTCGCCGGCAACAAGCGTTTCCCCTCGGGGGCCAAACGCAAGAGACCAGACTCCCTCGCCTTCCCCTGGAATCGAGACCTCTTCTTCGCCTCTTGTTACCGACCACACGTCGATTCGACCATCGTCCCAAGCTGCCGCCACCCATTCGCCGTCCGCACTGAGCGCACATGCTTGCGCAATATCCCCTTCCAGCCGGAACGACAGGATTTCCTTCCCTGCCGTCGTACTGAAGACCCGGACGAACTCATCGATCGAGCAGGCGGCCACCCGTCTTCCATCTCGAGACATGGACAATCCGTAGAGTCCTTCTTTGTTCCCGATGCACCGATCCAGGGAAAGATCAAGAATGAGATTTGCATGGTTCCATTCCCAGCCTCGAAGCTCCTCGGGGCAACCATCCAGAAAACTCCGTGCTCGAGTGACATCCGAGGCACTGGAGGCAAGGGTTGCCGCGTGCAGACGATCCCGATAAAGTTCCCCTCGGAGCCCTTCCCTTTCTTCGATGGTTGCGGCCAGAAGTTTTTGCGAATCGGCCATGCTCTCGCGGGATTGGACAAGGTCGGATTCGAATGCCTCCAGCTCCCGGCGGAGACTCTCCCCATGTCGCATCTGACGCCGGAGTCGCTCCGCCAGTTGCTCTTTGGAGTCATGGAGAAGACCGATTGCGCCCCAAAGCATGGCCAGACTCAAGCCCGCAAGCAAAAGGCCTGGCCACCACCTGCACCTTGTCGCCCTTTCCCTGGACATCTTCTCCTACTCCTTGACTCACCCCACTAGCCCGTCAGATGGTCGACAACGGAAGTGGCATAAGCCTTGAACGCGGGAACGATCCCGGCCACCGCCCCAAGAATCACCATGCCCAAAGGCGCAAGCACAAGCGCCGGGTGAAACGAAAAAACAGGAAGAACAACCCCGGTTTGACTTCGAATCAACGAGGTCGCCAGAAAAAGTAATCCAACATACAAGGGAAAGGCCAGCACGACCCCAAGAATAGCGATCAGGGAAGATTCCATCACGATGGCCGAGAAGAGACTTCTCCTCCGCGCGCCCAGCGCTCGAAGAACTGCAAACTCATGACGGCGCTCGTTCATCGTATTGTAAAGGCAAGCGAGAATCGAACCGGAAGCCATGATCACGATCAGATACGCAACCAGGGTAAGAATCCGATGGACCCAGCCGAGCTTTTCAAAGAGCTCGATCATGATCTGAGAAATGGGCCAGGCCAGAGTAGCGTCCGCACCCTCGCGAGCGAGCTCCTCCCGGATCTTGAACCCAGCCTGAGGCGAACGAAAGCGAAGCATGACGGCGCTGACTTCCTTGTGTTCATCGGGAATCTCAACTCCCGCGTGGGGTTCGAACGTCTCACCAGCCCCCCGAAGAACATGCCCCTCCATGCGAAAAACACCTTCAATCGGCATCCAGAGCACCTGATCCGCCGGCGAGCTCGTCGACTCAAGAATTCCGACGACGAGTACTTCTTCACGATGATGTTCACCGTGCTCCGAAAAACCGTGAGACGGAAGAAACGCGTCTCCCACCCTCAGTCCAGTTTTCCTCGCAACGGTGCTTCCGATGACTGCCTCTCGTCGTTCCCCTTCGAAAAAACGCCCCCCGTCCATCACCGAAAGAGAGATCCCCCCCTCCCTGAATGCGGTGAACACTTCCTGAGTCGTGCCCACCACGCGAAACCCGTGATAGTTATCTCCAACGGCATAAGGAATCGCCGCCTCGATCCGCGGGTCGCTTTCCATTCTTTCATAGAGATGCCAGCTGATGTTCCCCGGGGACGTCTCGAGATGAAACACCGTATTCAATACGAGCTGCAGGGCGCTCCCTTTTGCCCCAAGCACCGCATCGAATCCCGTGGGCCTTCCCCCGAAGGCAAGCCTCGACTGGGAACTCACGCTGAACACCGCCATGACGAGACAACAACCAAACGCCGCCGAGAGTACGGTTACGAGAGTCGATAATCGATGCTGAGAAAGACTTCGACGAACGATAAGAAAGAGGCCGGATGCGGTAGAACTCAGGGTCAAACCTCCCGGGAATGGTGAACCGTTTGTTGCCGATTGAGCTCACTCATCTTCACCACTCGCTCGAACCGAGCAATCACTGCCGGATCATGACTCACAAGAAGAAGAGCGGCCTTCTGCTCCTCGCACCGTTCCCGCATCAACTTGATGGCATCCTGCTTGTGCCCCGGGTCGAGATTTCCTGTGGGTTCGTCGGCCAGCACTATGCGAGGACGATTCGCCAGTGCTCGGGCCAGAGCGACCCGCTGACGCTGCCCCATCGAAAGTTGTTTGGGGCGAAACCCGAGCCGGTCAGCCAGACCAAGACGGGTCAAGAGTTCCGTCGCAAACCCCACATCCGGCCCCGGGCCAAACATCATCCCAAGAAGAACATTCTCCAGCGCCGAATAGGACGGGAGGAGCTGAAACGATTGAAAAACATACCCCAGGTGGGTCGCTCGGAAACGGTCTCGTTCCGGTTCGCTCATTCCTGCAATGTCGTTTCCGTCGATTCGGATCGCCCCCGAAGTCGGGGTCTGAATCCCGGCGAGAAGGTTCAACAAGCTTGTCTTCCCCGACCCGCTTTCTCCCGAAAGAGCGACCTGCTCCCCTTCGCCGATCTGAAGATCAGGAATATCCAGGATTGGAATTTCTTCTCCCGACGGCAGGGAATAGCTCAGTTTCAGGTCTTGGATTTTTAGAAGAGACATCAAAAACGAAACAACCTCCGGAGGCGTCAGGATCACAATTTTTTCGTCGGAACCGAAACCGGCTTCTCTTCTATTGCTCCACGCCGTAGAAGACATTCACAAATTCCGTCGCGACACCATCATTCATCAATGAAAAAGTAGAGGATAAGGTCGAGGAACTCTCCTCCTTTCGAGGCAGCACCAGCTTCTCGCCCTGGAAACTCACCTCGATGGTTGATTCTTTCAACTCGATGGAAACCCGGTGCCACTCCATCGGGTTCGATCCCGGGTCACGAAAACGAACGCCACCGATTTTGAAGGGAAGCTTACTCCCGGATCCAAGAGATCTTTCCCGCTTGAAGTCAAACGTGATCGAAACGGCCTCGGCCGCAAGATCTTTCTCGATCTCAGCTCTGTCACTCCCACTCAGGAGACCTCCTTCGTTGACAGTCCACTCTCCGGAGAGAGTCTTCCATCCCTCAAGATCCTTCCGTTTGAAGAGAAGAAAAGAAGAGACATGAACGTCAGCGGTGTTCTCCCCGTCGGCCGCATTCGAGCCTGTCGGGAGCTCCCAGATTCGCAAGTTCTTGTACTGCACTTCGCCGTTCCCCGAAGCCAGGCCGAGATACCCTTTCTTCGGGTTGCAATGGGTGGCGCCACTCACGATTTTCCCGTTGACCTCAAGTGTCACCGAGCCGTCGATGGCCGTCACCCGGTAATGGTTCCATTCCTTTGCCAGCTTGGTGTGGAAAGAATCGACCTTCGGTAGCGAGCTGGAACCAGAGATGCGAAAACGCGGGTCGGGGGTCATCGTGGCTCCGAGGATCGGCTGGACATCTCCATGAGAAGAGTAGGTATCACTGTCTCCTCGAGAGCTCATCTCGATTCGAATCCCTCTCGCAAGATCCTCACCCGTCGCCGGCAGTGGATCGGCAAAAATCAACAGACCCGCTTCTCCTTCATCCTCCATATGCCGCCACTCGAATTCAAACATGAAATTCTCATACATACGATCGCTTCGCAGGAAACCGACTGGACTTCCGGTACTGAGAAGAAACCCTTCTGCATCCAGGGACTGATCTTCCTCCAGGCGGAAGGTCGCCCATTTCTCACACGTCGCGTTTTCCCACCGAGCAAAAACGATCTCCTTGCTGAGGAGATCCTGCCAGCCCGTAGGAGCTTCCTGCTCCCCCTTCTCGGCAAACAGCTCCTCCGCAGTTTTAGGTTGCGGGTCAAGGGGAGTGAGATCCCTTCCTCGAAAAGCCAAAGCGTCGGGAGGAATTCTGGTACCTCGAAACATCCCATAGGTGAAGTCATCCGGACCACCGCTCGGTCGCTTGTCGTCCCTGAAGATCGCAAAGGGATTGTGATAGTCCCAGATCACCTCACCTTGCGGAGAGATCTCCATCAACCGCCCTTGAGGCCCGGAGCAAGCCAATGTGTTTCCATTTGCAAGGCGTTGAGTCCCCGAGATGAAGCTCGCGAAAAAACGATCCTCTTTTTCTTGACCGTATTCCCAGGCCAAACTCTCCGGCCCATAGGGGACGTCTTTTCCGCAAGCGTACGTCCCATCCGCCTCAAGAGGAGGAGTGATCTCCATGACGGTGGAATACTCATCATCCTTGGAACGCTTGCGACCATTGTTGAAGATGGTGATATTCCCTTCTCCCGGAAAACCCTTGGGGACCCACTGGGGATCGTGCTGGTGAAACAGTTCGCGATCCTTCGACGTTCCCCTTCCGTAGATCTGAGGGTTTCCCCATCGATAAAGTAGGTCTCCCCCCTGTCCGGAGCGGCCACCAATTTTTTGTCTGGCTTCCTCGGTCGAGGTGCTGTGGTCAATGATCCAGATCTCGCTCATCTGCCAGGAGCTGACCACGATCTGATCCAGGTCCGGGTTGTAGTCCACACCATTCATGTGGAGCCAGTCCGTACGCTGCCGTTCTTTCTTTTCCTTCTCTTCATCTTCCTTGGTCTTCTTTTTGTCTTCATCACCACCGGAGTCACTCTTTCCTCCGTCATCGTCCGAAGGATCAAGATAGCCAAGAGCAATGAGCTGAGCGCGCTCTGCATCCGAAATCGAATCTTCTTTCTCTTCCTCTTGCTCCGGCTCTTCCTCGGGAATGTCTCCGTTGATATCGACTCTTTCAGGATGATCTTTCACCACGCCAAAGTTGGGCAAGGAAGGGTCGGTGTCCTGGATCAGGTGGTCCCAAACTCTCCACTCCCAAACAACCCGGGCGCCGATCGGTCGCAACGGCTCGATCTCGAGAACGACTTCCGACCAGAGTCCCTTCTCACCCACATGAGTCGGACGTCTTCCTGCATCAAGAACTTCTTGCTTGGACTTCGATTCCCAGGCGAGCATCAGAAAGTTCCCGCTGGCAAGCGGTTCGATGTCGTGGTGATGATAGTAAAGATCACTCGCAAGATGGAACTCCCAGAGAAGATCGCCGTCCCAGCTGAACTCCTGGATCCCCCCCGAAATTCCACCGGCGCCGAACTGACTTTCCAGCTCGATTTGAATCCCTCGCAGCAAATTGCCATTGGGGAGCAGATAAGGCGCAAGGCCCGGCTTGTAGCGACTCTCCCACATGTGAACGACCAGACCATCCTCATCCAGGAGATACGATTTCTTCTGAGCAAACGGGCTGATGAGGGTGTACCCCGGTGACATGCCCTTCTCATGGACGAGGAGACCACGAGACGGAGCCTCTTGCGCCTCAATCTCATCTCCCGGCGTCGCCTTCGCGATGCCAAAAGAACCCACAAAAACAAGCAACAACAAGAAAACAAGGCCGGACCAGATCTTCATCTCTTACCTCTTCAGACGCTTCCATCAATCGGATTCTAGACCAGCAAGATGTTAATCGACAGAGGACTCCACCGCCAGTAGCCACTCAAGGCCAAACAATCTCATCCCGTAATCGCTTGGCATAGCATTTCGTCTTGCCCGGTCCCGGTCCGCCCACACGGTCTTGCCGACCCGTTCTCAATAGCCCGGGCACCCTGTCTTTTCGTTTGCGATTTCTTCCAGCCCCGTGGCAAAATGCCGTTCATGGCAGCAAAAAAACCGGGATCGAATCTCGGAAAAAAAAGATCAAGAATGAGCTGGCAATGGCAAGGCAATGGGACGCGCCGGTGGGCGTGGCTGATTCCTCTCCTCTTGCTCACGACCTTCCAAGCGAGCCCGGCACGAACCCAACCCGCCGCCGAGTGGAGCCAACTCGGCGGAAACTCCGCCCATGACGGAAGCTCGCTCCGGGTCCCGGTTCGCAGTTCACCCCGTGAGGCCTGGCGTGTGGAGCTCCCGGGAGAACTCATCGGAGACCCTGTAACCTGGGGCGGGATCCTCTACTTCATTCTTGAACGCTCCGGGGGAAGAAAGCTCCATGCCATCCACATCGCAACCGGGAAAAGCGCCGCCCATGCTCGCAATCTCTCGGGTGGAAAGTGGACCGATCTTTCCGTCGCAAACGGAATTGTGGTGGTGGGAGAGCCGGAAGGAATTCAAGGTCTGACCCTCCGGGGAAAGAGCTTTTCTCGGAGCTGGAGCAAGACCATTAAACGGAGGGGTCTTGGCCCACCCGTGCTCCATGATCAAACGATCTATGCCGCAGCCGGGGGAAAACTGTATTCATTTGATTGCAAGAACGGCAGAAGTATCGGATCGGTCGGTGGGTTCGGGGCAAAAGGGTTTCTCGGTGTCGGCCCGGCAGGAAAAGCGGGAGACATGCACGTGGTGGGCGTCTCCATCGAGCCTGTCCCGAAAGAGAAGAAGAAAAACGATGTGCTCCCGCCGCTTAGGCTTGCCCTCTATCGAGCGCCGCTTTCCGCCCTGGCAAAAAAACGTAGCGGCGTGAGCGAAGCCGAGCACATCGTACTCACACGACTCCCTCCGGGATCCCCTCAGGATGCTCCTTTGTTGGGAATGATCTCTCTTTCCCACGAGGGAAACTCCAACATCGGCTGGTACATCGAGAACCGGATCCCTTCGGAAAAGATCGCCTTTTCCTCTCGCATGCTCAACCAGCAGGATCGAATGAGACCGTCCAAGCTCATCACCCGGACAGCGACCCGGCAAAGCCTCGCCCACGGCTTTGATGAAAACGGAGATCTGACGACCCTCGGCGGAAAGGGAGGAGGAAGGATTGTTGAAAAGCAACGACTTCCGACCGGCGCCCTTCCCGGACCGGCAACATTGTGTGGCGACGTTCTCTATCTTGGAAACTGGGCTCTGGAAGCGTCGACTCGGCGAGTCCTCTGGTGCCTGCCCGAGCTGACCCCCGCCTCTCCGTTGATTCCCGTCGCTGATCATCGGTTCGTGGTTACTACCCACGACGGCAGTCTGATCTGCTTTACCGATCTCGATCCGATGGAAATCCCGCCCATCGCAGAATCCAGCACCTCAACAAAGCAACCCGCCGGCCCCCCCGATCCACCCCCGTTCCCCAAAGCCACCAACGGAGTCCTTCTCGCTTCCGGTGAACAAATCCGAGGATCGGCAATCATCCTCAAGGATCGTATTCGCATCCATCCCGAAACCGATCCGATCCTGGAAGTCGCCAGAGATGAAGTCGCGATGATTGAAAAGGATGGGAAGGTCATTTTCGCCGGAGAAGAGCTCAACTCTCTCAACCTCTGGCAAGATGCCATCCGCCTTTCCCACGCGCGCTCCCTTGACGATCTCTTCCAGGAATACCTGGGTAAGAAGCTGATCCGGCAATGCCGAGCCCTGATCACGGAAGCCAGAGCCTATGGATTGAGTAAGAGCCGGGCCCATCACCTGGAGCGAGCCCTCGCGGGAAAAACCGAGCACTCGAGCGCAGAAGCCATTTACAAGCGCCTCCAACCCAAAGAGGAAGAAGCTCGAAAGAAAGCGTTTGCAAACTACCTGCAGGGATCGAAGTGGTGCCAGGAACGAGGCCTCCTCTCCGCTGCAACCTGCCTCCTCTCGGATGCAGGAAAAGTGTGGCCGTCCGGGCCCTCCCTGAAAGAGGAAATCGGCTCATGCATCCCAGCTTCCTTCCCTTTCAAAGACGACCCTGAACCGGAGACGCTCTGGGCAAGATGGGCCAAGGAGCTGGTTCTCTCGGGAGGTCGCTTCCTCGATCCTGAAGACACCCAGTGGCATCGTCTCGCCGATCCCAGAGATCGACGGCGTCGTCCCGTCATTCGACGCAGCAAAATCTGGACCAAGGAGACCCTCGGCCTTCAGACGGGAAGCCTTGTTTGTTTTTCTCTGGAACGGACCCCGGAAGTTGTGGGTGCGTGCCTGCGCTACGGCGAAGGAGCCATCCGTGCACTTCGCTACTATTTTGAGGAAACCGAACACGGTTCCACCAGCAAGGGCGAGCCTCTCGAGATGCGGATTCACGGGATACGCGACACCTACATCAAGGAAATGGGAAACCGACCGGTGGAGTGGAGCGCCGGTTACTACACCTCTCTCGAAAAGGTGTCTCGCTTTTTCATCCCACGGTCAAGAGACGGAAAAGTCGCGGATACCAGCCTCTATCGGGTGGTCGCCCATGAGCTCACCCACCATTTCATCGATCAGAGAGTCATCGTTCGCAAGAAGGAGCTCGAGTTCACGAAATTCGGTTCCAACGGCTACTGGATCGTGGAGGGTGTCGCCCGTTTCGTCGAGCATCAGGCATCCGACTCGGTTCGAACCGGTCTCTCCTTTGATGACCCGACCGTTCAGTCCCTGGACGTTACGACTCAAGTTCATAAGGCTGGCAAACATTTCATCCCCCATGAACTCGTGGAAATGACTCAACCCAGGTTCTCCGAGCTTGATACAAAATCCATGCTCACGGTGCGATTGCGCCACTCATTCCGGAACTACAACGTGAGCCCTCTCGTTCTCTTCTACGAGCAATCGGCCGCCCTCGCATTCTTCATGCTCAATCGCCGGGGTCCGGAAGGACGGGCAGCATTCAACAACTATCTTCAGGACTACTACACCGGCCGATTGCAGCCGGAAAGCTGGACTCTTCTCGGGTTTGAAACCCGCGAAGACCTCGACCAGGCCTTCCTGGGGTTCCTTGCGAGTGACAAAAGAGGCGGATGACTCGATGAGATCGTGTCACTGCCTCCCTACGGCGAAACAATGAGAACTCCGTTCGTGACGGCAAACCGGCCCTGGGGCGAATTATCGTCCCGAATCAAGGCCTGAATATAGATCGTCAGTTCTCTCTGAGTCCCACCCGGAAGATCGATCAACATCGTCGGGGCGGCGGAAGCAGCGCGAGTCGGGGTTCCCAAAGCACCCAGGAAACCAATCGTGTTCCAGATCTCAAGAGGAGCAAGCAACGGCGGGATCGCTTCACCCGTGATCTGGAAAGGCATGGCAAAGGTGCCAAGTCCACTGGGGAGATTTCTCGTCGATCCCGGGGAAGCATCGCCCACATACGCATAGGCAGCAAAATTCGCGCTAGGAAGCGAAGGAGGTGCGTTGATCGAAATCTGAAGCGGTGTGGTTCTCCCCACGGTGACTCTTCGGTCAGCACCCAGTCCAGGAGACCCATTGACCAGCAATACATCGACCGGTGTACCATCCCCGGTATTGACGTTGCCAATTCTGGCGTTTTCGAATTTGAATCCATTGTCACTGATACCGCCGACAAAGAAAATATTCCCGTCATCGTCGGAATGCACCGCAATCGCCTCGGTGAGAAGGAACGCACCCGAACCAAAATCGGCGGTGATCTCGGACACACCACCCTCCGGGCTCACCTTGAAAACACCGTTCGAATTCTCACAAGAGACATAGACATTGTCGGAGGAATCGAGGGCAATACCGACTGGTCCTGACAAGACTCCCGCTCCGTTGGCCGTGCCATCAAGAACCTGGGTAGGACCAGATCCCGGGCCGATCTTGAAGACGTTGTCCGTTCCACGACAGGCAACAAACGCATTCTCCGAGCCATCAAAACTGATCCGTTGGGGCTGGTCAGCTGTATTGCCGCTCCCATCCCCGCTCGAATCAAGAATCATGGTGACCAACCCTTTGTCGCACAAAAAGACATTGTCACTGAGCTCGCCGGAACAATAGATCTTCGTTCCCACGGCAGCAACATCGTAGGGGCCGGTCAAGGCGTTGAGGCCATCAGGAAGAGAGTCAAGAAGTCCAAACGCCAACCCAGCCGAGGACACCACCAGAAGATTGTTGCTGTCATGCCCGGTCACGAGAACCCCATCTCCGTCGTTCATGGCCAGATGCCTGGGGCTATCAAGGGGAAATAACCCTCCATCGCCGGTTGCATCCAACACCTGAGTGATGACGCCAACAGGCGTGATCTTGAAAACGTTGTCACTGAATCGACCCGAAACATAAACGTTGTTCATGCTATCGATCGCGATTCCAAACGCTCCATCCAGCGGATTCGCCCCGTCACCAGTAGCATCAATAATTTCCGTGATCACGCCATCTGGGGTGACCTTGAATGCGTTGTCGCTATCCTCGCCGGTGACATAGACATTCCCGAAAGAATCGTTTGCCATCGCTCTTGGAGTTGCCAACATATTTGTTCCGTCACCGGAGGCATCAATAAACTGACTCAGACCGCCCAGACAAATCGGGTCGGAAGTGTGCTCGAAATTGTATCCTCCCGCACTCGGCGGCTGGTCTTCATCATTGCAAACTCCATTGCACACGTTGTTGACCGCACAATCACTATTCAGCCCATATCCAAGATCCATCGGGCAACCGGTCATCGTGAGACAGGTAAAGACCTCGACCCGGCTGATGTCCGCATTGTTCAGGATCGAAATCACATCACCACAAGCAAACACGGTGATGCCCGGAGGGCAGTTAAGGCTCAATTCCGTCGCAATTTCCGTGGCGAGCTCTTCAGCCGATCGACCGGCACAGAAGATGAACCCCGAGCTACAGATCTCATCCGTCGAGCAATCACTAACAGCCGGCGGACAGGGGTGCTCAGCGGTGTTCAGGTGAAGCTCAACATCCTCTCCCTTGGTCTCAGGACCATTCTTTGTGATTTGAATATTTGTTCTTCTGATCCCGGTCAGGCAGTTGATCGTGTATGGATCGGGGCAGCAGTCGTCAAAGCCCTGGTTCTCGAACAGGATCGTTTCCGAAACAATCGCGTTCTCGGTATTCGCGGGAACAACCGTGATGTTCTGCTGGGTGGGGCCGGGTGTGACAAGGGAAATCGACGCCTCTTCGGCGCCAAAGAAGATCTGCGCTCCCGGTCCAATTCCGGCACCGCTCAAGACAACCGAATCACCACAATCTCCTGAAGGCAAGCCGACAATCCCGAAGCATACGGGAGGGACGATCCCATGAGAGGTGAGATTCCCTCCGGCGGTGAGCCCCCCGATCAACGCACGATCTCCTCCGGGGGCATGAGTAATGGCCATGCCAGTCCCGCCCCCGTAAGAGACAAGGAAGCCGTCGGTTTCCAGCCGATTGGCGATATCAAGAGCGACCTTGTTATCCGGGTCATTCGGGTCAACCGGGATGGCCGTTCCGCTACCGTTCAGGTCAACGGTTACCGAAGCCAAACCACTGGGTCCGTCGTCGTCCCCATCCATTGAGTGATCAATGTCGAGGAAGAGCGCCGGTAGATTGACCTGAAGGCTCCGAATCTTGAGCCTCGTATCATTCGTATTGATCCCACAAGTAGTGATATCCGCCGCACTCTTGTCGACCCTGAGGAGCAGGCCAGTTTCGCCAACTTCTCTGACCCAAAGGCTCGTTTGATCCCGGATCACCTGGGCGGTGAAGTCTCGAACCGCATCGTCCGTCGCCGGCGGACTGAGAAGACCGGCCGCACACAGATTCGGATCCACGAGATTCGGATCATTCGGATCGGCTGGTCCGCCGATCACAAAGTTGATCACCGCCGAATCCAACGTCAGGAAGATACGAGACGGACAACCCGCGCTATTCTTGCCGGAGGGATTCCGATCAAAATTGAGATAGCATGAGGTGTAGTTCTGTGCATGAGCCGCCTCCGACAAGAAGATAGTCCAAGCTACCATCATGACAAGAATCAACTTCATCCGATGCGTCATCACTCTTCTCCAAGAGCAGCTAAAAGAGCTCTTTTCTTTCCAGGCAGCATTCTTATTCGAACCGACAACAGGGCTCGATATCGAATTCATGGTATTGGAAAACAACAATATTCACTCCGTTCGTCACCGAAAATTGGCCGCACTCAGGATCCAGAATCAAACCGAACGACCTTGAAGGTCAGTTCACGATTCGCAGGAGGATTCCATTGGTGACGCTCTCCGTCGGCCCACCACCTTGATCGCTCGATGCATCGTCACGAATCAATCCCTGCAGGAAGATGTTCCTGGGCCCGTTCAATCGGGACGCAATGGGTAAGTTCGTGACGATCTGCCTTGGTGCATTCAGCATGAATGTTTTCACGGCGGGATTGAACGGACGACAGGTGGATCCCTGACTCCCGTTGAGGCCTCGCGGAGTCACATCGCCCGGCCCAGGCTCAAATGCAGAACCACCCACATCAATCCACAGGGTAAAGGAGGCGGGGCCGGTGACATTTGGAGGGGCCAACATTTCGATGGTAAGAAGCCCATTTCGAGAAAGAATGATCTCGTTGAGCTCGTCTCCGGAAGAGCCGTTCACAAGCAGTGAATCAAAGGAAAGTGAAAAAGGCGATTCCGAGGCCGCATCCGTCGCGTTCACGTTGCTCATCCGGCAACGTACTTCGGTCCGGTTCGAGTAGGCAACCCGATCAAAAGAAGTATGCCTGCCCCAAGGGGCAAGAACCGCAACGTCACTGACATCACCATTCAGGCCGGCGGGAATCGGGAACTGCAGAGTAAACGAGTTCAAAGCCGTAACTGCTCCGACATCCACTCCTCCGATTTCGACCGCTGGAATCGTGTTGATTCCAAAGTTGTCAATGTCGAGCATGTTGTATCCACGGATGGTCATCGTGCCTGAACCTGCAGGATCGACGATGTCGGGGCTAACTCCACCGATCACCGGGGGAACCAAAGCGATTCCTCCCATGGTTTCATCCTGGAGAATCAGAGCGCCTTCCACGATGGGAAGATTGCCTTCACGCAGTAGAGCAAACCCCGATCGGGCCCCCGTCATG
>JAJDCM010000255.1 GCA_029260825.1 Planctomycetota bacterium
CAAGAACTCAGGAGTGCGAAGCTTCACCATTCCGTCGAATGGGTCCTATACTGAGAAGATGAAGACAACCCTGACCCGGGTCTGCGCGAATTGCCCGGAAGCGACCATCAAGATCGGACTCTCTCTGGATGGTACCAAGGAGGTGCACAATCATATTCGAGGCTCGGAGAAGTCCTATGATCAGATTGCTGCCTCCTATGCAATGTTAAAAGAGATGCAAAAGGAATTTTCCAACCTGATTCTTACCTTCACAGGTGTATTGAATCGGGATAATTTGCACGACGCCCGTGATCTGGTGGATCTTTACTTTGATCGTTTTCCGGCGGATGACTACACCCTCCAGTACGTTCGAGGCAACCCGAAAGATCCGGGAACCAAGCTCTTTGACGCCCGGGAATTCGAGCATGTCATTGAATATCTCGAACAGAGAAAGCGCGATCACTTCAAGCAGGTGGGAATGACCAGAACGATGGTTCGTAAGCTCACCACCCGTACGAGGAAAATCGTGGCCGATGTTGCCCAGAACAATGAATTCAAGGTGAATTGTGTAGCCGGGTCCAGGCTGGTGGTTTTGTATGACACGGGTATTCTTTCGCCCTGCGAAATCCTGTCAGCCGATACCGCTTCGGCAACAACCGGAAATCCTGAGGATGATCCCCAGGGATACAAAGAAAAGTACAACGGGTTCACCTACGGTGACGTGAGGAACTTTGATTGCGACGTACAAAAGGCCGTGGATAGCAACCTTGGAAAATCAATCCAATCGTTCATCAAAGACACGAAGTGTCGTTGCACCTTTGAATGCGCCATCGTTGCGAGTATCTTTTACCAGCCCAAAGAGCTGGTGAAAACTCTCGCCACACCATCGCGAGGAATCTGACCTCCACTCGTCCACTCCCGTCCTCTTGGTCAGAAAACGTCGGGTTTTCCCCTTCTTCGCCTCGTTCTCAATCCTCGGTCGTTGTGGTTCAATGGGTGAAGTGGAGTTCCTTTTTCCTCTTCAATTCTCACGATTTCGAGGCGACTCAAGATGATCTCGACGTCCGCGATCCGTAACGCTTGGCGCTGGTGTTTGCTGGCTCCGTTTTTTCTGCTACCTCTCCTCGTTCCTCTGTCCGGAGCACTGGCCGATCCCGCCCTGATCGTTATTGACGATGACTTCGGGGACTGGAGTTCCGTTTCGGTTGCTCACTCGGACCCTGGCGGAGATGCTGGAGGAAGCCAGATTGATTTTGGCCGGCTGTGGATTGCAGACGATCCAAGATTCTTGTTCCTGCGGATTGAGGTCGGAATAGAAATCGACCCCAGTGAAAACAACGACCTGCGCCTCTACCTTGACACGGATGCGAATAGCGGGACCGGGCTCCTGGTGGCGGGAATCGGGGCGGAGCTCGAGTGGCGTTTTGGGTCTCGGAGTGGAACGTTCTTTGCCGCCGGGCAAACCACGGTCTTTCACGATGATATCCGTTTTCGTGCCGCGCCGGCGGTGACAACCACTGAAATCGAGATCGCAATAGGAAGGGATACTCTTCCGGATGGTGTTACTCCTCTTTTCTCGGGCTCACAAGTGCGGGTAGCCTTCCTCGATTCTTCGGGGAGTGACCGGGTTCCGGATCTGGGTGGGGTCATCGCCTACGATCTCGATCAGGGACAACTCCCTGATGACCCGGATCGAACTCTTGCCCGGTTCGACCCGGGGCATTTGCGCATGATCACCTATAACGTTTTGAATGATGCTCCCTGGAATCCGTCCCTCGAGCCGCGTTTCGGGCGTCAGCTGGCCGCGGTGGCACCGGATATCTTGAGTTTTCAAGAAATCCGAAATCACTCGGCCGCCGAGACCCTGACCCTGGTTTCAAACTGGGTGCCTCTGGGGCCGGGCGAGAGCTGGTATTCCGCGGAGAATTCAGATTGCAAGACGGTAAGTCGCTTTCCGATTCTTGGTTCCTGGCCGCTCGATGGAAATCTTGCAGTCTTGATTGACACGACTGCGATTCTGGGGAGTGAACTTCTCCTGATCAACGCTCATCTTCCGTGTTGCGGCAACGATTCCGGGCGGCAAGCCGAGTGTGATCGGATCATGGCTTTTATCCGGGACGCGAAGGACAATGGTGGAGTGCTTACCCTGCAGCCCGATACCCCGATCATGATCACCGGAGATCTGAATCTCGTAGGGCTTGCGGGACAGTTGAACACGCTGCTTTCCGGGGATATCGTCGGTGGCGGGTTTGGTCTGGATTTCGATCCCGATTGGGACGGATCTTCTCTTACCAGTGTGATTTCCAGGCAAACCGAAAAGAGGATGGGATATACCTGGCGTAGTGATTCCAGTTCCTTCTGGCCTGGCCATCTCGATTATCACATCTACTCGGATTCGGTTCTTACCCGGGAGAATCACTTCATCCTGTATACGCCGGAGATCGCAAATCCAAGCTCGTTGGGCCTGCAGCCGCTTGACTCGACGGCTTCGGATCACTTTCTCTTTTGTGTTGATTTCGCGGCACCGTCGAATTCCGATCCGGTGTTAATGACGATCCCCCCCTCGGGAGAGGTTCTCGATTTCGGGGCGGTGCGAGTGTCGGATAATCAGCAAGCTACTTTGCGCGCTCTCAATGGGGGCGGGAGTGGATCGAGTCTTTTCGGTAGTTTTCCAGCTGCTTCCTCTGCGTTCTCGCCCCTGACAATGCAGGCCTTTGGTCCGGTTCCTTCCGGGGGATTCGTCGATCGGATCTACGTCTTTTCTCCTTCGAGTCGGGGCGCCTATTCGTTGCCGCTGGTAGTGACCAGTGACGGCGGGAGTTCGAGTCTTACTCTGGCCGGCCTCTCCGTCGGGCCGGTGTTTGCAAGCAACCGGAATCCGGGTCATCTGATTCGAGTCGGGTCGAATGTCGACGATGCGGCCATGCTTGAGGTGATGAATATCTCGATCGATGAGGACGGTGGAAACGCCGCCCTGACCGATCTCACTTTGAGGTCTTTGGACATTCGAGGGCCCGAGGCTCAACGGTTCTCTGTTTCGGGGTTCTCTTCCGGGATGGTGGTGGGGAAAGGAAGCTCCGTTACTCTTCGTCTCCTTTACCTTCCCCCCTTCCGAATTCCGAAGAGCTCGGGACCTGGTTCCCAGTCCAGAGTTTCGACGACGCCGGGTCGTTTCTTCTCCGTGGCTCGATCTGGCGCTACCCTCTTCCTGAGTACGGATGAGGGAACGACTCCTGGAGGATCCGGTACCGAGTATTCATTTCCTCTTCGTGGGGAAGCCCACTAGTTCCGACCTCATGAATCTTGAAGATTAGATGTCGAAGGTGAACCGAATCTGCAGGTCTTCGATGACCGGGCGAAGGGATAGGTCGTCCCCGATGTCAAAATCAATGCGATATCGAATGAACTGCAATCCGTTGAGATCCTCCACTCGCGAGGTGAAATCGGAAAGAGCATTGAAGTCCGGTTTTTGTGGAGACACAGGGTCTTCAGGAGCACCCTGAAAAAGGATGTGGACCGTCGTGTCTTCCGGAATCTCCTCCCGAAGAACCAGGTCTCCTCCGACGGTCTCAAAAGTGATTTCTCCCGTCTTCGGATTGCTTGCGTCGAAGGAAAAACGTGCGTTCGTTGTTCCCGTGTCCATGAATTGACTCAGAGCAAATGACTCTCCGACTCCCATGGAGAGGACTCCCCGGGTAAGAGGTGGAGAGATCGTGACGGCGTCGGTATCGAAGACGAAGTCGTTCGCTTGACCATCTGCATTTGCGTCGGGTGTTTCGATGAAGACGCGTCCTTCACTTCCTCCTGCACCCGGTCCAATCGTTCCTCCCCCGGCTGCTCCTCCCACGCCGCCGCGAGCCACTAGCTCCGACCCAGGATTGATAAGAGGAGATATTGATGCCGCGCGGATTCGGATCGCTCCGCCGGATCCCCCTCCTCCCCCCCCGCCGCCAAACGGGGCTCCCGTATCTCCGTTGCCCCCGTTGCCGGCGTTGGCAATGATTCTCCCGCCGGTGGTGAGGGTAAAGGCGCCTGCGGTATCGATGGAGATTCCCCCCCCGCCTGCTCCACCTCCCCCGCCTCGAACGAGGGGTGACGTGCCAAGGACGTTTCCGCCCCCTCCGCCGCCCGATCCAGCATAGAAGGGACGAACGTCCGTCGTGCCGTAGTTGGATCCTCCGAGGCCCGGAAACTGGTTCTGGATGATTCGCTGGCTTCCGCCGATTCGGGCATGGCCACCCCCACCTCCACCGCCCGGGCTTCCGGCACTGATTCCTCCTTGGCCCCCACCAACCCCTTCCGGCCCCGCTCCAAGGACGTATTCGAAGCGACCGGCGGGTCCACCGTTTGTGGCCCCGGCAATCCCGATGCCCCCTGCTGGGTTCCTGGCGAGACCGATTGCGCTTTCTCCGTCGGTTCCCGAGACGTCGATGATTCCGGATAGGGTCACATCTCCGGTCGAAAAGAGGCTCAGAGGATTGGGGCCGATGACCTCAAGGACGCTGTCGTCTTCCAGGGTAATTTTGGAGAAGTTGAAGAAGCCGTTGTTCACCCGGGTGTCAATCATGGCGACCTCACCGCGAGGGACGATGAAGGCTCCATCGATGCCGTTTCCGCCGATGCCGGCCCCTGCCTCCAGTGCGTTTGAATTGGCGATGTTCCAGGCTGCGGTGGAGGAGAAGTCGATGTTGTCTCGTGTGTTGAACGTTTCCACCAGGGCATCGTTGAATTGAGCGGGTCCGAATTCGGTTTCGAATTGACTGCTGAATGCATCGATTGAAAATGGAGGAGAAGCAAAATCTTGAAGACCGGGTAGGACCCGCGGCTCGATGCGAGTTCCGGGAGGGAGAGTTGATTTGGGAGTCAGGATCACGCGAACGAAGAAACGGTTTCCGCTGGGATCGAGTTCCTGGATGAGCTCTGTTTTTGTTGCCAATCGAACCTGGGTGTCCGCGATGACGAGCGCGATATGATCCGGCTCGCCGTCTCCATCCTCGTCGGCAAAGACCGTCTCTGGAAGAAGGGGTTCGCTGAAGATGATGGAGACGATGAGAGGGGCCTTGGCCAGTCCAACCGGAGTCTCGATCAGGAATGGCGTCGCCTCGAAGCCGAAGAACTCTTCCGTGTCAACCGTTTCTGGAAGGCCGTCGGCGTCAATCTCTCCGTCTTGATTCAGGTCGAGTCCCACGGCTAACACAGAGGGCGGGCCCGGGCTGGGATCGGCAAGGAGTGGGGTTTGATTTCTGGTTGAGAATGACGTTCGTACGGGAGCTTCCAGGGGATCTCCCCCGAGACTGCGAACCGAGTCGAAGGCCGGATTGGATTCGATATCCACCCGGTAGAGAGTTCCCTGTGAGTAGCCGGCGTCGGCAAAGTCGGATCGGGTTGGAAGGCGGGGCACGAACTCGATGGTTTTTTCTCTCACCACGAAGGTACCCCGGGCGGGAACGGCAAACGCGTTGCCCGAAGGTTGTCCGTTGACGATCCGCCGCCGGCGAATCTGAATCGCGTCGTCAGAAACGGAGCTCGGGTCGATATTCTGACTGAAAGAAAAGATGATGCTTTCGTTGAGAAAGACTCCGTCTGTGGGGAGAAGACTTCCCTCACCGGTTGCGATCGCGAGGAGACCAAAAGACCCGCCAGAGCTTCCGCTTCCGCCCCCACTTCCACCGCAGTTGACGGAAAGGAGCGAGACGAACAGAGTCGATCCTAAAAGCAAGACGCCACGTAAGATCTTCTGACTCGCCAGGTTCATCTGTCACTCCTCCAGCTTTCAATTGTTCAAGCGGTCATTTTCTTCTCGAGGGTGGGGCCCCCTAATGTACGAAAAAATGGAAAAGAACCGTGGACGAATTTTCCGCCGGGGAAACAACTTCTGACTCACACCACTAGTACGTGAAATCAGGAATCTTTCGTCCCGGGGTCCAGGGAGCGCCGGCCTTATCGAGTTTGCCTTTTAACTCCTCCAGATCGACTTCAACGAGTTTCTTGATGGTTCCGATGGCTTTCTTGTATTCGTTGATCGCGATCGAAGCCTGGTCACGCTGGGTCTGGGTGGGACCGGATGAGTGGTTCATTGTTCCGAAAAGAGCGTTGCGCAGACGGCTCGATACGGAGGGAGCCCCGACGGCTCCGCGCCGGGCTTTCGTTCGATCTCCATCGATGGCATCCCGTGCGTTGATGAGACCAAGCTCGATCGACCGTGCTTCTTCGAGAATTGTGAGGTCGACGGATCGCCCGTTCTTGATCAGGGTCTTGATCTCGCTCACCTGCCTCAACGCTTCGTCGATGACGCTCCTCGCACCGCTCACCGATCGTTGAAACTCGCCAAGTTTCATTTGAAACGTCAGAGTCTCTTCCCGTCCGGTAGCCCCGGCGGCAACCGGGAACAGCGCCTCAACATCGAACCCCTGCGGTTTGCCAAGAGCTGTGAGCTCGTCTCCAACTCTCTTGAAGGCCTGTACGCTGTAGTGTCCTTCCGTTACCAGTCCGCCCCGGCCAAAACCGGAGGTAAACGGAGCATACCGGAGATCCCAGCTCAAACGGTGAATGCCGGGAGAGGTAGGACCGGCAATTCGATTCACGACTTTCCCTTTGGAGTCTTTGATCTCAAGAACGACGGATGGACCGTCTTCCAGGTCCTCTGCTTTTAGCGCCTCCCATCCGGGATATGGGTTGTCTCCTCCACTCTTCTTGATCTTTTGCTCTTTCTCGGATCGAGTCTTCTTCAGGGTTTTCAGGGGATCGCGCAGATAGCAGGTAAAAATGGCCCCATAGGGAGGATTGGAAGCAGCATAGAAGGTGTCTCCCTGGGAACCCTTCAGGCCGCCGAGTTCGTCTCTGGGAATATAGAGCTGAGCTTTCTTGATGGGGAAGAAGGCAAAATCGGTATCGTTCAGCATCTCTTCCGAGACGTGACGAAGGGGAGAGTAGTCATCAAGGACGTAGAAGCCGCGTCCAAAAGTCGCGCCAACGAGATCGTTCTCCCTTCGCTGAATAGCAAGGTCCCGAAACGGGATTGTAGGAACTCCGGCGGCAAGCTTGATCCAGTTCTTCCCACCGGTAAGAGTGCAATAGACACCCGTTTCCGTTCCGGCAAAAAGGAGGTCTTGGTTGACGTGATCTTGAATGATCCTCCAGACCAGTAGGCGGGAGGGAAGGTCAGCTACGATCGATCGCCATGTCTTTCCTCGGTCGGTGCTCTTGATGAGAAAAGGCTCGTACTCGCCTTCTTTGTGATTGTCTAGGGCCGCATAAACCGTTTCGGGTTCATGAAGGTCGGCCTTGATGTCATTGATGAAAGCAAACTCAGGAACTCCGTAGATCTTCTCCACTCTCCTCCAGTTCTTTCCTCCGTCTTCGGTGACCTGGATGAGCCCGTCATCTGTACCCACGTAGATCAGTCCCTCAACGAGAGGTGATTCGGAGATGGATGTGATGTTGCCGTGCTTGGACATGGCGGAGACATCCCATGTGGCATCCACGCTCCAGATCCGATCCATGATCGGTAGAGTGAGCCGATCCCGCCCCCGGGAAAGGTCGCCGCTGAGAGCCGTCCAGGAGTTTCCCCGGTCATCGCTTCGGTGGAGTATCTTGGATCCGAAGTACAAGCGCGTGTGGCTGTGGGGGCTGATGAGGATGGGAGAATCCCAGTTGAAGCGGAAGTAGTCTTCACCGGCGCCTGGCTGGGGCCGGATATCTACGGATTCACCGGTCTTGCGATCGTAGCGTCGAATATACCCCTGCTGGGACTCGCAATAGATGGTGTCCGGATCTTTGGGGTCGATGGCGCAGTCGTGGCCGTCTCCGCCGATGGTAATTTTCCAGTCCGAGTTCCGGATCCCGTTGCGGCTCAGGGTTCGGGTTGGTCCATATTGAGTGTTATTGTCCTGGGTTCCACCAACGACATGATAGACGGGCCAATCATAATCCACATCGACCTTGTAGAACTGGGTGAGCGGGAGGTTTTCGGTGAAGTCATACGTTTGTCCCCGATCAAACGATTTATAGAGTCCGCCATCACAGCCCACGAGTAAGAAGTCCGGGTCGTTCGGGTGGAATGCGACCGCATGGTTATCCACGTGCTTTGTCCGACGGCGAAGAGAAGACCAGGTGCTTCCTCCGTCTTCACTGCGTCCAAGGACAACGTTCGCCTGATAGATCACATCGAACCGATGAGGATCAACGAACATCTCCTGGTAATAGTGAGGACCGGTGCCGCCGCTGATATAGTCGCTTCTCTTCGTCCAGCTGTTGCCACCGTCGGTGGATCGCCAGAAGCCTCCCTTTTTGCCGGGAAGTTCGATGGATGCATAGATGACGCTCGAATCCTGCTGGGACACTCCAAGAGCGATTTTCCCCTTGTCGCCAGAAGGCAGACCTTTCTTTAGCTGTTGAAAGGTTGCGCCCCCATCGATCGACTTGAAAATGCCGGATTCGGGGCCTCCGTTCATCAGGGCGGCAACCGTTCGGTGCCGCTGATGAGTCGCGGCATAGAGAACCTTATGATCGGTCGGGTCCAGCACGATGTCGGTGACACCGGTGAAGGGTCCCTTGGATAGAATGAGGGACCAGGTCTCCCCCTGATCGGTTGACTTGTACAGACCTCGCTCTCCACCCTTGGACCAAAGGGGCCCCTGGGAGGCGACGTAGATGACGTTCGAGTTTCGAGGGTCGACGATGATCTTTGCGATGTGTTCGGACTCGGGGAGTCCTCGGTGGACGAAGCTCTTTCCTCCATCTCGGCTGAGATAAACTCCATCGCCATAGCCCACGTGCCTGCCACCAACTGCCTCTCCGGTTCCGACCCAGACCGTGTTGTGGTCGGATGGGTCGAGGGTCACGCACCCGATCGAATAGGAAGGGTAATGATCGAAGATCGGATTCCAGGTCGTGCCTGCGTTCGTGGTCTTCCACAGGTTTCCGGATCCGACGGCGACATACCAGGTGTTCGGCTTGACCGGATCGATGGCGATGTCTGAGATGCGCCCGGACATGAGTGCAGGACCGATGGAGCGAAAGGAAAGCCCGCTCAGTGTTCCCGAGTTGAGCTTGTCCTTGCCGTCGCTGGCCTGGACAACTCCCGACAAACTCAGGAAAAGAAGGCCGAATACGAGGGGTAGGAACCGGGAAGTATGACTCATCATGACACATCCTTAATTGATTTGGCGAAGTCCCCTAACTCTATACAGCACACAATATTCAATAGATATAGGGTTTCATTCGCAAGGGAAAATTGATCTCCGTCTCGGGATCTCTCCCTACCATCGACTGATGACATGTCTCTGCTGGATGGATAGACTCCCTCGGGTCAGTCTCATGTGCTGATCTTTGCTACTTTTTGTTCGCCGATTCTTGGGAGAGACCTTGATGTGTGACTTGAGAATTCTCGTCGCGTGCACGCTGACGATCGGGATCGTTGGGTGCTCGATGACCTCGGACCTTGCCCCTCTGTCGGAAGGCAATCCGCTTCTTGCCGAATGGACCGGACCGCATGGCGGTGTGCCTCCTTTTGACAAGGTCAGGGTCGAGGATATGAAACCGGCTCTTGATGTCGCCATGGCGGCTAATCTGGCCGAACTCGAAAAGATTGCCCGGAACCCGGCGGCTCCGACATTTGAAAACACGATCGTGGCCATGGAAGATTCCGGTCGTGCCCTTTCCCGGGTTCTGACGGTTTACTCCATCTGGGGTTCGAGCATGAACAGCTCCGATTTCCAGGAAGTGGAACGGGAGATGGCTCCCCAACTCGCGGCCTTCGGCGACAAGATCACCCAGAATGAAGCTCTCTTTCGCCGCATTGACGCGGTTTATCATTCACCGGAGAAGAAGAACCTCACCGCCGAACAGCAGCGTCTTGTGTGGGTGAATCATAATCAGTTCGTCCGCTCCGGGGCTAGGCTTGATGAGGAAAAGAAGGCCAAGCTGTCCGATCTGAACCAAAAACTGGCGAACCTATTTACTGACTTTTCCCAGAACGTCCTTGCTGATGAGGGAGGGCAAATAGTTGTTCTTTCGAATGAGGCGGATCTTGCCGGCCTTCCTCAGTCGGCAATTGATAGTGCGGCTGCTGCTGCCAAAACAAAGAACAAGTCCGGGAAATGGGTGATCACCAACACCCGTTCCTCCATGGGGCCGTTTCTGACCTTCTCTGATCGGCGGGATCTACGTGAGAAAGTCTGGCGTATGTACACTTCCCGGGGAGACCTGGGCGGCAAGCACGATAACAACGAGATCATCCCTCGAATTCTCAAGTTGCGTGCCGAGCGAGCGGCGGTCCTTGGCTACAAGACCCACGCTCATTGGCGACTGGAAAACACGATGGCCAAGACTCCCGAGCGGGCACTTGACCTCATGGAGGCGGTGTGGGCTCCGGCCATTGCCCGAGTCGCGCAAGAGGTCACAGACATGCAGGAGCTTGCGAATCGCGAAGGCGCCAGCATCAAGATCGAACCCTGGGATTATCGTTACTACATGGAGAAGGTGCGCAAGGTTCGATATGACCTGGACCAGAACGAGGTCAAGGAATACATGCAGCTGGGGAAACTGCGCGAGGGGATGTTCTGGGTGGCGGGGAGGCTTTTCGGTTTCTCATTCGCACCGGTCGAAGATGTGCCCGTTTATCATCCTGATGTTCGAGTCTGGGAGGTTACTGACAAGGACTCCGGCCGCCATATCGGTCTTTGGTACTTTGACCCGTACGCACGGGAGGATAAGCGCTCGGGGGCCTGGATGAACGCTTATCGCAGCCAGGAGCGATTCAAAGGCGAAGTCACCACGATCGTCTCCAACAACTCGAACTTCGTGAAGGGAAAGCCGGGGGAGCCTGTTCTTGTCTCTTGGAGCGACGCCGAGACGATGTTTCATGAGTTTGGCCATGCACTGCACGGCCTTTCTTCGAACGTTACTTATCCCTCTCTTGCCGGAACGGCGGTTGTGCGCGACTATGTGGAATTCCCATCCCAGCTTCTTGAGCACTGGCTCTCGACGCCGGAGGTCCTGCAGAACTATGCATTGCACTACAAGACGGGGAAACCCATTCCTCAGGAGCTGGTCGATCGGCTGGAGCGGGCGGCAACCTTCAATCAGGGGTTTGCTACGACCGAATATCTGGCGAGCGCCCTTGTCGATATGAAGATGCACCTCGCCGCCGAGATCAAGGACACGAGAGTGTTCGAGAAGACGACTCTTGAGGGGCTAGGGATGCCGAGCGAGATCGTCATGCGACACCGCCCCACTCACTTCATGCACATCTTCGCGGGAGATAGCTACTCGGCGGGCTACTACAGTTATCTTTGGTCCGACACCCTGACGGCTGATGCCTATGAAGCTTTTGAAGAGGGCAAAGGAGCCTGGGATACTGCGGTCGCCAGGAAGCTTGTCGATCACATTTTCTCTGTTGGTAATTCTATTGACCCGGCAGATGGCTATCGCGCTTTCCGGGGAAAAGATCCGGGTATTGGCGCCATGATGAGGAAGCGTGGCTTTCCGGTTCCTCGAACGAACTAGCAGCTCGCGGAAAAGTTGACCTAACGCCCGGAGGACTCATTCTTCCGGGCGTTTTGGTAACCAATGATCAACATGGAAGAAACCGCATCGACCGCTTTCTGAGCTTTTTCTCCACCCTGATTGCAGGCGGCAAGGACGGCGAAGTCTTCTTCAAGCGCGAGCCAGGTCCAGCAGAACCAGACCGTGTTGGTTCCGTTGTGGTGGAGAAGAGGACCCTTTGACCACGGGCGTTTCGTTACAAACCACCCCAGGGCGTATCCATCTTTCGTACCTTCCTCTGGAGTGTGAAGCGCTCTTGTCGCCTCGTGTTTGAGGATGAGACCCGTTCGGCCCTGATTCAGTTGAAGGTGCAGCTGCAAATAGCGAGACCAATCCGGAAGGGTTGCGTGGACGGTCCCGGCCGGTCCGTAGCTCGGTGGGTTGTCCACCCCCTTTGCAACATTTCCTCCCGCATCGTGTCCGCGAGGATGATCCAGCTCGTCCGGCTGACAAGGGGGGCCGAATCCCGCCGATGGCATTTTCAGTGGATGAAAGAGCCGTTCCTGAATCAGGTCTTCCCAGCTCTTGTCGGTTGCTTTTTCAAGCATGGCGGCGGCGAGACCGTATCCGTTATTGGAATACTCGAAAGTGCTCCCGGGTCGGGTGAGAGGAGCTTTTCGCGTCACCCCATGTAGGAGTTTCTTGCGCAGTTGTCGGGTTGGCTCGTTTTTGACCGAGATCTGGAGTCCCAGCGGTGCATAGGCGGTCAAGTCGTTGGTCACGCCTCCGGTGTGGGAGAGCAGCTGGGCCAGAGTCACCCCTGCCCAATCCTTGTCGAGTGGAATGTCAGGGAATTGTTTTCCCAGGGTTGTATCCCAGGAAATTTTTCCATCCTCGACCAGCATGGCGGCGAGGGTTGCGGTCATGGATTTTGTGCATGAACCCAGGTGAAACTTGTCTTGGGTCGTCACTTTGGTTGGCTTCCCGCGCTCCCGAAAACCAGCTACCCCCAGAGCGATGAGCTCTTTGCTGGTCACGACTGCACCCGCGAGTGCGGGAACATCGAACCGGGCCCGCACTCGTTCTATGGCGGGGCCGAGATCGCGGATCTCGCCGGGTTTCTCTTCCGACCGACCATTTTCCGGAAGGGGAAGGAGGATGAGAAGAAGGGAAAGCTCGAGGTTCAACAGTATTTTCTTTAGCATGAATCTCATCCTACGGGCCAGGAGCTCGGGAAGCAATCACTGGATTCTCCAGGTTTCATGGCAATGCAGTAGAGGACTCTCATGGTCTTGTGGGTTTGAAGGCCGGCTTGTCATCGGATTCGATGAGTTCTGAGCTTCGGATCAGTCTTGAAGGGAGGTTTGTGGTGAATTCTCGCATCGCTCTTGCTCTTTTGTGTTCGCTTCTCATGCCCTTGATTGTCCCGGTGCCATCCTCATCGTCTGACATGCCGACGATTCTCTCGATGCGCAAGCGAGCGCAGGTGCGAGACGCTTGGCTTGCATCTCGTCTTGACAAGGTCATCCCCGATTTGATGCGCCGGGAAGGAGTCGACCTTTGGGTGCTGATTGCCAGGGAATATAACGAAGATCCCGTGGTCGAGACGATGCTACCAGCAACCTGGATGTCGGCGCGCCGCAGGACTGTTCTAATGTTTTCCGATCCAGGTCCCGAGGGGACGGTCGAGCGTCTGGCGGTGTCTCGATACGATGTCGGAGAGAATTTCACCGGGGCGTGGGATCAATCGATGGAGCCTGATCAGTGGAAACGAATCGCCGAGATCGTGGCGGAGCGGAGCCCCAAGAAGATTGCCGTGAACATCTCCCCCACTTTTGCTCTCGCCGATGGGCTATCAAGCAGCCAGGCCGAGTCGTTTCGGAGCGCACTTCCGGAGCTGTATCGGGAGCGCATCATCACCGGCGAACGACTGGCGATTGGCTGGCTGGAGACTCGCATTCCTCAGGAGCTTGTCGTCTATCCCTCGATCTGTCGGATAGCCCATCGTATTATTGCCGAAGGACTGTCATCGAAGGTGATTCAGCCAGGTGTTACGACGACCTCTGACGTTCGCTGGTTTTATCGGGAGAGAATCCGGGATCTCAAGCTCACGGCCTGGTTCCATCCGTCCGTGTCCATCCAGAGGAATGAAGAGGTCGAGGGGTCGTTTCTTTCCAACTTCATCTCGAAAGACCGTGTCATCCTTCCGGGTGACTTGATCCACATTGATTTTGGCATCACTTATCTTGGCCTCAATACCGACACCCAGCAGCACGCCTACGTCCTTCTTCCCGGAGAGAAGGATGCGCCCGAAGGGCTTCGAGACGGAATGAAGATCGGGAACCGGATGCAGGATATCTTGACTGCAAACTTCGTGGTGGGAAGAAGCGGGAATGAAGTCCTTTCCCGAAGTCTTGCCCGGGCAAGATCCGAGGGGATCAATCCCATGGTGTACACCCATCCTCTTGGTTTTCACGGCCACGGAGCCGGCCCGACGATCGGTTTGTGGGATCAACAAGAAGGAGTTCCGGGGCGTGGAGACTACGAGCTTTTTCCTCACACGGCCTACTCGATCGAACTCAATGTTGCCGTCAAGATTCCGGAGTGGGGGAACCAGGAAATTCGAATCATGCTCGAAGAAGACGCAATCTTTACCGGGGATGAAGTCAGATACCTCGATGGGCGGCAAACCGAATTGATCCTGATCCCCTGAGGAGCCGGAGGGGGCGCGGGACACCAGATTTGAGATCGTATGTAAGTGTCTTTTTGCCTGCGCGTTTATGAATGTTCAGGCTTCGATTGTTCCTCGGCTCATCGGGCTTTTCTTCAGCGGGTGGACGGCTGGGCAAAGGAGATGCGAGTTTCGGGAAGAAAAGGAGGTGTCTTCGGTGCGCTTCATTCGTATTGTGGATCAGGTCCCCGAATACTGGCCAAGGAGGCGACAGAAATGAAACGACTTGCTACTTACACCCTTCTTGCCGTCGTCCCCCTCCTGCTGGGGTCGAGGGCAATCGTTGCCGAGGAGGCAACGATCGAGTCGATCGAGGAGGTCACCGCGGAGAAGCTCATCTCCGAATATCGTCAGCATTACTCTTCCTGGGTGCAGAAGTACCAGGCTGCGAGTGCCGGAGAACAGGAAGCTCTGATCCGGGAAATGCCAAAGGCGGAGAACATCGCCAAGGATCTTTGGGAGGTGATTGAAGCCAATCCAAAGAGTCCCGATACGCTAGCCGGTCTCGGTTTCATTCTTGGAGAAATCGAGAAGCGACAGACTCGATACCGTGCTCTTACCCTTCTGACCGAGAACTTTCTTGAAAGCGAAGATGCGGGATCTGCATGTGCGCAGCTTCAGAGTGTACCGGATCGAAGAGTTCTTGGCGTTCTTGAGGCGTTCATGACAGAGAGTCCGCACCGGACGGTCCAGGGGACAGCGCGCTTTGCCTACGCGAAATGGCTTCAAAGTTATCGGGCAAAAAAGAGTGCCGCCGAAATCGAGGCTTGCCTCGAGCAGGTCGCCGAAGACTACGCCGATGTTGATCACGCCTACCGGGGAAATCTTGGTGATCTGGCCAAGGCAAATCTCTTTGAGATTCGAAACCTTCAGGTCGGGATGAAAGCTCCTGATATCGAAGGTAAGGACATGGATGGGGTTCCGTTCAAGCTCTCCGATTATCGGGGCAAGGTGGTCTTTCTCGACTACTGGGCTCACTGGTGAGGCGGCTGCGTGGCCATGTTCCCGCACGAGCGGTCGCTCGTCAAGCGGATGGCCAACAAGCCTTTTGCGATTCTTGGAGTCAACGGGGATCCGGATCTTGCCCAGGCAAATAAGATGAGTGATGAAGCCGACGTTTCCTGGAGGAGCTTTTGGAACGGTCCTGACCCCGGCGCTGGAATTGCCCGGAGCTGGAATGTTTCCGGGTGGCCTACACTCTATTTGATCGATCATGAGGGGGTGATTCGAAACAAATGGCTCGGTAGCCCCGGCGACGAAGAGCTTGATCTCGCCATCAACCAATTGGTTTCGGTTGCAGCTTCGGCGGCCCATTCCGACTGAGAACTTGATTCGTTTCTGATTGTGTTGATTCAAGGGGAGAGCGGCAGCAGGCTACTCTCCCCTTTCTTTGTGTCATTCCTGGAAAGAGGGAGGTTTGGTTGTGTCGCGACTCCTGGGTCTGGTTCTCTGTTCGCTGTTCCTGGCTTCTCCTCGACCCCTACTTGCCGAGGAGGCCCCGAGTCTCGATGTTCTCAAGGGGCTTTATGCAAGATGTGGCAGTGAGATTGACTGGACGGATGACTGGCAAGAGGCGGCCAGAAGAGCGAAGGCGGAAGGTAAGCCCATCCTGGTGTTGGTTCGTTCGCTGGCCGGTTTTGACGTTCCTGATTTCGCGATGATCGGACCGTTTTCCGATGAATCGATCGTAGAGATCATCAGAAAACGGTATGTAGCCTTACGGTTCCCGAGAGGGGGAATGGCGCCTTTCCGCTCCCAGGATTCCTACGGGATGGGCCCCTTCGCTTTTGGGACATCCGTGCTGATTGCGAACGAAGAGGGAGAGATCATCGGTGACACCTTTACGATGGAAAGTACATCTCTCTACGAGTTTCTGGCGAGCTCGGCGTCAGCCTATCCGATGGATGTTCCGGCGGGAATGGCAGGGGCAGATCTTGCCCGATGGCATCTGGACAATGGTGAACTTGAAAAAGCAAAAGCCCTTCTTTTGAAGCCATCCTCCGCCATGGAGTTTCAATTGCGGGGGATCCTCAATCGCCGCCTTCGCAAGAGCAGTCAGGCCCTCTCTGATTTCAGTCGGTCTTATCGCCTGGAGCCGACCGAGCAAAGGGCGTTTGAAACGGCGCGGTCCTTGCTGCAGTGTAACGCTCCCCAGAAGGTCGACCCGTGGATAGCGAGAGCGGGAAAGAATCCACGGGCGCTGTCTTTGCTCGGAGTTCATCAGCTGGCCGAAGGCAGAGTGGACGAAGCGATTCAGTCCTGGAGAAGGTTGGTTCGAGAGCACCCGGAGAGTCGTTGGGCCTGGCCGATAGCTTCCTATCTTGCGTCCGAATCGCTGCTCGCATCCATCGATCGAGACTCGCTATTTGCGTTGCCGGAACCCGAGGTTTTGGCGCTTCTCACCCGCCGTCCTTACGAGCCTTTGCCGGTCGAAAAGATGGATCTGGCCATCTCGAACGCTCGGCAGTATCTCCTCGATTCCCAGCGGGAAGATGGCTCGTGGGCTGTTTCCACCGAAGTGATGGGCAAGGGAGAAACATCTCGCAACCCGTTTGTCATTGCAATTACCAGCTGGAGTGCTCGCGCGCTTCTTTCCCGGGCGAAGGAGCCTCGGGAGGCAAAGGCAATCAAGAAGGCACTATCTTTCCTCTTTGATACCCGGGCGGTTCTTTCGGACGAGGGCGAGCCTTTTGCGGTCATGGACTATTTTGTTTGGAGCAAGCCTTCCCTTCTCCTATTCCTGGCGGACGCGATCAATGCCGGGGTAGCCCGCAAGAAGCAATGGATTCCTGTGATGGAGTCCCTGATTCAGGAGCTTCGAGAGAAGCAGAAGCCTGGTGGCGGCTGGAGCTACTACATGGGGACGACGCTTGACACTCTTGATCCTAACTTGAACGTCTCTTTCAGTTTTGTAACGGCTTATGTTCTTCTGGGATTGGCTGCGGCGAGAGACGCGGGAGTTGTCATTCCGAGTGAGATGTCCAAAAAGGCAATCACTTGTTTGAAGAAGATGTACAACAAGGACGGTAGTTACGAATATAGTCTTGTTCACGCCAATGAAAACGCCTTTCGAACTCCCCTACCCGCCGGCGCAGCGGGCCGTGGACCTCTCTGTTCTCTGGCGCTTATCCAATGGGATGAGACTTCTCTCGATGAGGTAGTAAGGTCCCTTGCCATCTTTGAAAAGTACCGAGCGACCTATTCCAGGGAGCTTGGTAAGACTCTGATGCATTGTGGTCCTCAAGGGCAAGGCTGTCACTACCTCATGTTTGACTACGGAATGGCAAGTGCCGCCTGTTCCATCCTCGCCAAGAACAAAGATCGGGAGCCTTTCCGGCTCATGCTTGCGGATCAGATCCTCCAGGCTCGCACCGACATCGGGAGTTTTCTTGGCACTCCCCTCCTTGGGGAACACTTCGCAACCGCCATGGCTCTTTGGAGCCTCCCGATGCTCAAGCAGACTTTTTAGTAAGACTGGTGTGGGGTGGCGGTTCAGGGGGTCACCCTCCACGTCCAGTCCGTTGCCGGCGTCGCGGATTGATGGAGTCGTAGCTTTGTTCCCTGGTGGAAGTAGTGGACGCCTTCTACGAGAATCTGGATGGGGTGAGGTGGCCCAGCCGGGTTGATCGTCGATCGTGTCACGATCTGAGGAGTGTTGTTGTAACCCGTGAGAACCACGTCCAGGTCATCTTGTAGTGACACGAACTTCACCTGAAGGGCTGAAGCCGGGAGTAGGTTGCTGTCATGGTTCGAACCGGATCCGGTTCGAACTGTAAGAGAGCTGACGTTCTCGACTCCCTTGAGGATGAGCTTGTTTTGGTTTGGCTTGATTCTCCAGTGGAATTTCCCCAGAGCCTCCGAGTCGGTTCGAATGGGCTGAAAATGAAAATGCCACCGGGGACGAAGTTCGGTGGGATCAGGATTGTCGGTAACCAACACCCAGGCTTTGTTGGGCATTGTCAGGGTCTGAGCTCCGAGAAGTGCAAACAGATCCGGCCCCGGAAATTGCCCCTGGCCATCGGGGAAGATGTTCGGGAACTCCTTGTAAATATCCCAGCAATGACCACAGCTTCCTGTTCCAACTCCGTAGTTCCAGTTCCGATGTCCCTGAATGTTCAGAACGTTGTCGAGAAGGTTCATGTGGTTGGTGATCGATCCATTGTCGCCGCTATTCAGGACACCCCATACCGGAATGTGGAGGAGGTTCCACGCAATGCTCTTGTCCTCTTCGCCCGGGTCGAGAATGAGGTCACATCCGGTATAAACTCCGCAGGACTGTTGATACGCAAGAGGTGCTCCGGGCGCCATTCCCTCCGGGGAGTAGTCACAGCTGCAGTTCACCGGTAGGCCGCATGTTCCCAGGTCCAGGGACTGTTGAATGAAATTCTTGAGATTGTTCCCCACGTTGGACCAGCGATAGCTGTTGCTCGTTGTTCCTGACAGTAGCACCATTGCGGCAAACATCCCGCAATCACTCTGTGGATCCAGATGACGTGATCCGTAGGAGAGGACTCCGGTCCCCCCCATCGAGAATCCGAGTCCGTAAATGCGATCTCGATCAATTGTTCCTTCGTCGCAGGATCCAAGGAGATCCTTGATTGCTTGTTCAGCTCCGTAGATCTGCTGGGGGGTTCCATAGGCAAGCTGATTGTCGGCGACGCCAAGAACAGACATGGCGAAGAACCCATGTTTTGATGCCTCCTGCATCAGGTCGGAATTCTGGTAGGGTTTCTCGTGAAAGTCGTCATGAATGAAGGGAGGTGGGATGCAGCAAGTTCCGGATGAACTCGGGTTTTGGGTTGATCCGGTTCCCCGAAACATGACGATGAGGGGAAACGGGGGTTCCCCGCACGCCGGAGGAACCAGGAGATAGTGGGCCGGCGTGAGTTGGCCTGGACAGTCGTAAAAGTCGTTCGGGAACTGATCCGGAACACAGAGATTGACAGGGACCGGGGCTGCGGCGCCCGAGACCCCGGTGCAGTCCGTCGGCCCGGGGGTTGGGGGACAGTTGATGATCTGCGCCCGGAGTGGGCTCATGAGAGCGACAAGAGCAACGAGGGCCCAGCATGCCTTCTTGATCACGAGTTCTACCTCTTGATTCGCAGTCCGTTGATCAGGTGCAAAATACGACCTGGTTCACGGCCCGCTCGGAGACGATCGATCATCTCGAGGATGAGCACTGACTCATCTCGGCTGGAGAGGAGACGTCGTCACAAGGGAATTTGGTTCTCGAAATCTCGGAAAAAAGAGGTACCAGGCGTTGAAGGTTTAACCCCCGAAGGAGGGCACTCCAATGATGCCGTTGGTCACGCTGGCCGGCACCAGGGCAGCTGAACCAGGATCATGAATGAGCCCCTGGATGCAAAACGGAGCGATCCGCCGGACCCCATCTCGCCGGAAGAAGAAGATTGTCGGGGCGGGTTCCGAGGCTCGATTCGGGAATCCAAGCATGCCGGGTCGCATCGCGTTGTTCCAGATGATACGAGGTTGGGGTGCCCCGCCCGTCAGGGGCATGGGCAGGGCTGAACATCCCAGGCCAAGTGGAAGAGTTCGGGTCGAGGACGGCGTGGGAAGGGTGGACCATACATAGACGGCAAATGGAGCACGATCAGGAGAAGACACCGCCGGGGGGTTTTGCATCTGAAGCTCAAAGGATTCAAGAACATTGAACTCAACCGTACGGGAGCCATCCATGGTCGCCGCCCCATTCAGAAACAGGACGTTTCGCGGTGATCCTGCACCGGAGTTGACCGTACCAGCGAGGGCGTTTTCGACTTCGCCTCTTCTTGTGAAGATGGAGACGGATCCTGTATCCAATCCTTGACTGTCGCCTCGCTGATCGCCAACAGCGATGACCCCCCCGCGGAGAGATATCGCCAGCCCGAAGTTGTCCGGTGACGATCCGGGGGGAGCATCTAGCTTTTGCTCGTTTCCGTAGGTTCCATCGGGGAGTCTGTCGTATAGATAAGCGGCTCTACCGATTCCCGGAGCTCCGACCAATAGCCGCTCCGAGGTGATCGAAATCCGATTGCCATAACGGCTCCGGGTTCGGGTGTTTGCTACCAGCTTTTGAATTTGTCGGTAGGTACCCCCCTGTTTGCGGAAAACAAAGACGGCTCCCAGATGAGTACCGCCGGGATCGCCTTGAGCGCCGACGCAGATGTTCCCGTTTTTTACGGCGACTGAAAAACCAAAACGGTCGTTCTCTCCGGGGTTGGGAGATTGAAGTTTCTGGATTTCCGTGAACGTGCCCCCGATCCTCTGGAAAACATAAGATGCTCCCGTGGCAAAACCGAACTCTGAATCTTCGGGTGCTCCGACGATGAGGACATTTCCTTGAAGGTCGACGGATTTTCCAAAGAGTGCATTCCGCCTGGGGTCGCCGGCGAAGAGCTGTTCGATGAGGTTCCAGTCAGAACCGTCGAACTCATAGATCAAAACGGATCCGGCATTGACTCCTCTGTCGTCGTCATAAGGAATGGCAACGGCAAGAAGGTTTTCATGGATTGCCACGTCCCATCCCATGAAATCGTTTTGGTCGGGCTGCGGCGAAGAGAGAGTGTGCTCGAGGAACCAGTGGTCTCCGATTCGATTGTAGATCACACAGGACCCGACTGCTCGGTACTGATTGTCTTCCCGGCTAAAGCCGACAACGATTCGGTCTCCCTGCATCTTGATTTTTTCTCCGAAGTAATCGGAGTTGGCCGGGTCGGGGCCGACGAATCGGTCAATCTGGTTCCATCGGGTTCCATTGAACTCGAAAACGGAAATGGCCCCGTTGTCGAAGGCGGAGTCGTCGCTGCGGCTTGAACCCACGGCGATGATCTGTCCACTCACCGCCACGTCCCCGCCGAATTCGTCAAGAGGGACCGGGAGATCGGAGAAGATCTTTTGCTCGAAGCGGTAGGGACACTGGGCCTTGGCTCGAAGAGCAAGGGCGCCCAAAATGGCAAGCATGGAGAAAGCGAGAATGAAGAGGGTTGTGAAGGGGGATCGCTGTGTGAAAAAGAATGCAGTCGAGGTCATGTGTCACTCCTCGTCTTGCCATGTTTTTCGAAAAAGTGTACGAAGCGATCTGGCTCTCTGAGGAGGTCATAGAGTACATCTCGAGCAGGCGAGATGCAAGATAAGTGTTTTTATGGAGTTGTGTTGCCGGTGCTCCTCCGGAGGAAGGTTGCCTCATGGGGTTGGGCGGGTTATTTTGCGGGCAGTCCGGCTTGGATTTACGAATGAACTCATAGAGCAATCAGAGGGGAGTCGATGGTTCGAATCTGCCTGTTATTGTCGGTCTGGATGGGGATTTGCGCGGAAGCGATGGCAACCGATCTTGCGGTGCTGTCCAAAGCCGATGCGGGGCTGAAGATAGCCTACGGAAAGGATCCGCTTCAATTCGGAGAGCTGAGCTTACCTGGTGGACCCGGGCCTCATCCAGTAGTTGTATTTATTCATGGTGGGTGTTGGCTTGCGCAGTATGACATCAAGCATAGCCGCGCCCTTGCCAGGGCTCTTGCCGCGGACGGAGTCGCCGTCTGGAATCTGGAGTACCGAAGGGTCGGGGATTCTGGTGGCGGGTGGCCGGGGACTTTTCTCGATGTTGCCCTTGGCGCCGACCACCTCCGGTCGATCGCAAAGGAGCACAAGCTTGATCTTTCCCGGGTGACGGCCATGGGACACTCGGCGGGAGGACATTTTGCTCTTTGGCTTGCGATGAGGGAGAAGATCCCCGCGACGAGCGAAGTGCATCGTCCCGAGCCTCTGGCCGTGTCGGGAGTGATCGGGTTGGCGCCGGCACCCGAGCTTGATCAGCTCTTTGACAGGGCTGTTTGTGGTCAAGTGATCGGAAAGTTGATGGGAGGATCTCCGAAAGATTTTCCCCATCGTTATCGAGATGCCATGCCTTCTCGCTGGGTGCCTCTCGGGGTTCCCCAGACTCTCGTCATCGGGAAGCTGGATAGTTCCTGGGGCTGGGTCGGCAAGTCGTACAAGAAATTGGCTGAAAAAGCCGGCGATGACGACATCGAGCTACTATTGCCGGGCAAGGCCGGGCACTTCGAAGTCATCGATCCGGAGTCGACCGCGTGGCCCATTGTTCTCTCGGCCGTCCGCAAGATGGCCGGACGAGAGGAAGCCAAACAGGAATCCAATTGAAGGCCTTTGTGGTCATTTCAGGAAGGAGAGTTCGAGTGGATCATCGTACTTTTTCTCGTGTCCAACCTTTGGGGCTTTTTTCCGCCATCGTGTTCGCTGTGGTGGTGGTTGTGCCGGCCTTTTCGTGCCCGGTCCTGTCTGCCGAAGCTTACCGTCTTCCTCCCGAGAACATCGTTCATATGGTAGATGCACCTCCGCTACCCTATGTGAGCGTGGATCCGTCCCAACGAAACCTGCTCCTGATGGAGCGCGCGAGCTTGCCACCTCTTTCGGACATGGTCCAACCCATGTGGCGGCTGGCCGGGTATCGTGTCAATCCGGCGACGAATGGCCGTCATGCACCCCGTTCCATCCTTGGGCTCAGGCTGCGATCGCTTGCCGATGGGTCGGAGACCCCGGTGGGAATCCCGGAGAACAGCAACGTGGGCTATCCGTCCTGGTCCCCGGATGGCTCGAGGATTGCCTTCACCTTGACGACCGATACCGGCATTGAACTCTGGGGAGCCGAAGCTTCGTCCGGAAAAGCGAGGCGGCTTGTTTCTTCCAGGCTCAATGGCGCCATGGGATCCGGGTTTCAGTGGATGCCCGATGGAAACACTCTCCTCTGTCGATTCGTGCCGGATGACCGGGGCAAAGAGCCGCTTCCTGCTCGTGTTCCGAGCGGACCCAACACCCGAGAGACGAGCGGTCGGGTGGCACCCGTTCGAACCTACCAGGATCTTCTCAAGAATCCGTTTGATGAGGCTCGTTTCGACTGGGTCATGACGACTCATCTCGGATATGTGGATTTTGAAAATGGGTCAAGAAAGCTCATCGGAAAGCCAGCGATCTATGGAACTGTCGATCCATCTCCAGATGGCTCGTTTCTGCTTCTTTCAAGGATCGTCGGTCCCTACTCCTATCTTGTGACCGCTCGATCTTTTCCCGAGATCGTCACGATCCATGACCTCTCCGGCAAGGTCGTTCGGGAGATTGCGAGCCTCCCCCTTCGGGACGAAGTTGCGATTGGCGGAGTGCCTGTGGGGCGTCGCCGGTTTTCGTGGCAACCGAATGCAAAGGCAACTCTGACCTGGGTCGAAGCGCTCGACGATGGCAACCCGAAGAATAAAGTTTCCCATCGGGATGGGCTGTGGCGACTCCTCGATCCGACTTCGAAATCACCTGAGTTTGTTCTGGCAACAGAGCACCGGTACAGCGGAACGAGCTGGCTTGGCGATGGGTCAAGGGCGTTGGTCGCAGAATATGATCGGGATCGGCGCTGGACACGGACGTGGCTTGCTGACCTGCGGGTGAATTCTCCCGAGCCTCGCCTTGTCTGGGACAGGAGCTCTCAGGATCGCTACGGGGACCCGGGTCAGCCGATCACCACCCGAAACAAGGCTGGCCGGAGAATTCTCCTCGTTCAGAACGGATCCATCTTTCTGAAGGGACGGGGTGCAAGCGCCGAGGGAGATCGTCCGTTTCTTGATCGGATGGTTCTAGAGACTTTGATGACGAAGAGGCTCTGGCGGTGCGCGGGTGAGAACTACGAGTCGGTCGTTGACCTTCTTTCCACCGGATCGGGATCGGTTCTCACACGCTATGAAACTCCCGATGAACCCGCAAACTACTATGTCAGGAACCTGGAAGATGGATCACGCCGTCGGTTGACGGATTTCGTTGATCCGGCTCCCGAGTTCGCGTCGGTGAAAAAGGAGCTTGTTACCTACGATCGAGGTGACGGGGTGAAGCTCTCTGCGACGCTTTATGTGCCAGGGGACCATCAAAAAGGGCGACGTCTTCCACTCCTTGTTTGGGCTTACCCCCGGGAATTCAACAGTGCGAAAACCGCGAGTCAGGTCTCTGGTTCTCCATACCGCTTTACCCGTCCTCGAGGAAGTTCCCATCTGTTCTTTTTGACCCAGGGGTACGCCATCATGGATGGCGCATCAATGCCGGTCGTGGGAAGTCCTGAGAAGGCGAACGATACGTTTGTAAGCCAGATCGTCTCCAGTGCTCAGGCTGCGATCGAGAAGGCAGTCGACATGGGAGTTGCCGATGGGAATCGGGTTGGAGTCGGTGGCCATAGTTACGGAGCCTTCATGACGGCGAACCTGCTCGCCCACTGCGACCTCTTTCGCGCTGGCGTTGCCCGGAGTGGGGCCTACAATCGAACCCTGACCCCATTTGGTTTTCAGAATGAACGTCGCACGTTCTGGGAAGCTCCCCAGATTTACTTCAGCTTGTCTCCGTTCATGCATGCCGACAAGATCAACGAACCGGTGCTCCTGGTTCACGGAGAGATTGACAACAACTCCGGGACGTTTCCGATCCAGTCCGAGAGGCTCTATCATGCGATCAAAGGACACGGTGGTCACGCTCGCCTGGTCATGCTCCCGTTCGAGAGTCATGGCTATCGTTCCAGGGAGTCGATCTTGCATGTGCTGGCGGAATCGGTGGATTGGTTCGATCGACACGTCAAGAATGCCGCGGTTTCGCCCCAGTAGAGGAGTTGAGCTGGTCGTGAAACACCACTAGGATCTGACCGGGGAGGCTGCAAGAGCGCGTACAAGGTTCAAGACGTTCTTTTGCACCTCTTCGGTGAGTGACGGCCAGAGACTTTGGATTTCGTCCAACGTCGATGCTGAGCCGGGAGTGTTTTCCTTGACCGGGTTCGACTGGACGAGAGCTCGAAAGTTCACCGGAACGATGGAGTGAAAGAACTCGAGGTCTCTCCCGGATAGCTCAGCGGAGACACGACGAGAAGCGCTTCCACCGCCTAGCCCGACGGTTTTTCGGGGAACGACGACGGAGTCGTTTTGTCGCACCAGAGAAAATCGCTGTTCGAGTTGAGCCAGGACGGAATCAGGGTCGTGCTTCAGATCCTCATAGCGAATGAAGTGGGCGGAGGATCGTAACCAGGCCTGAACGGACTGAAACCAGTGAAGGACCGGGTTGACTCCTTCCCGGGTCGGCACGTCCGGGCTACCGAGCCAATCGAGGTTCTGGCGCAGGTAATCCCCCAAGGTCAATCCCGCATCCCCGGGTGAGCGGAATTCAAGGAATCGGTACATCGACTGGACGACATCTTTGCCATCTCGGAAGATGTAGACGACGTTATTCAGATCATCGCCTTTCGGCGGAGCCGAGAAGTGTCCTCCGAAGAGCTTTCCCCAGGGACACACTCCTGGTTTGGTGCCTCCCTGAAAGTGGGTCGAATAGTCCGCAGGCCTGGACCAGTGACCGAACTTGCTGACCTGGAGCGAGAGGTCGATATCTGAATAATAATTGCTTTTGAGGATACTCATCAAGAAGTGAGTCCCCGAACGGACGTGCGAGCAAACGCGAATCAACGGATTCGGCCTCATGAATACTGCTCCCTCTTGGGTCAGTCAAGGTTGGTTCCTGGAGAATGGGGTCTTCGGATCCCTTCGGACGATCTCGCCATTCTACTTGAGGGCTTTTGCTTGATGCCAGGACACCGGGTGATGTGAATAGGCGGGAATTTGTTGCGAGTAGCCGAATTTGTGGTCTGAATCCCTTCGTGGTTGTTTTCGGGCCTCACCTCTGCCGTGCCATGCTGAGGGATGGGGAGGTATACTCTTTCCCATGACAACGAAATCGGATGACGAGAGAGTATTCTCCTCCCGCCCTCGCCTTGCGCTCATCCTCCTCATCTGGACGGCGGTGTGTGTCTTGATGGCGGTGCGTACCTATCTGCGTTTTCTCCCCTTTTCGGAGAGCCCTCCGTGGATGGACTTGATCACCTTTAATTTTGGCTACTGGTATATGTGGGCTCTGGCGACGCCTCTGATTTTCTATCTGGGTCGACGCTTTCCTTTGGAGCGAGGCCGGCTGGGGAAGAGCCTCCCTGCCCATTTCTTCTTTGGCTGCCTCTTTGCCGGCGTGTTCATCGCCTATTACACCGTTTTGATGCTGTGGAGATGGTCCGGAACGAAGGAAGGGATGGACCCGGCGCTGTTGAGTTCGGGAATGACCCCGGATGCCTCATCTTTCTCGTCGCATTTTCGAATCTACGTTCCGATGTACCTGCACTTCGATCTCCTGACCTACTGGTCCGTCCTGGGGATAGGTCACGCCTTCACGTACTACGACCGTTTTCAGGAGAGAGCGCTTCGGGCGTCACAGCTCGAGGCGCGAGCCGCGAACCTCAAGGCGAGCCTGGTCGAAGCTCAGCTCCAGGCGGTACGGATGCAGATTCAGCCACACTTTCTCTTCAATACCCTCCACGCGGTTTCCTCCTTGATGGATGATGATGTTCCTTCGGCGAGACGCATGATGGCACGGTTGAGTGATCTTCTTCGACTCACCTTGGATCATGGAGAGCGGCAGGAAGTGTCTTTTCAGGAGGAGCTGCAGCTTGTGAATCATTATCTCGAAATCGAAGAGGTTCGGTTTCACGATCGCCTTACGGTTTCTCGGCATGTTTCTTCGGAAGCTCTTTTCGCGAAGGTGCCGAGCTTCTTTCTTCAGCCGATCGTCGAGAATGCACTGCGCCACGGTATTGGCAGGAATCCGGATGCGGGAAAGATCGAACTTCACGCCTCGGTTCGGGAGGGAGTGCTTCGAGTGGAAGTCAAGGACGACGGACCGGGATGCCCTCATGCGGATCTGGAAACTCTCACCGAAGGAATTGGTCTTTCGAGTGTTCGGAGACGTCTTGAGGGACTGGGAAATGGGTCAGGTCGACTTGAGCTGGCGAACCGAAATCCAAGGGGGTTCTCGGTGGTTGTGACAATCCCCTTCCAGGTGGGCCATGATCTTCGAGGAGAGACTGAATGAAGGATCGAGTGCGAGTCCTGATCGTTGACGATGAGTTGCTTGCTCGTCGGCGGATTCAAAAGCTCCTCTCCTCTTGTCCAGAAGTGGAGTCGATCGAGGAGAGTAAGAACGGAACGGAGGCAGTGAAGTCCATCCAGCAGAATCGCCCGAGCGTCGTGTTTCTGGACGTGCAGATGCCGGATTTTGACGGATTTGAAGTTCTTCGGTCTCTTGATCCAGAAGAGATGCCGGTTGTTGTTTTTGTTACGGCCTTCGATCAATACGCTCTGAAGGCATTTGATTTTCATGCTCTTGATTACTTGCTCAAGCCGTTTGATGACGAACGATTCTTTACCGCGTTTTCCCGGGCGGTCATGGAGACGAGACGGGGGAGGCATGAGGTTCTCCATCGCAAGTTACGTTCCTTGCTGGAAGATCCGACCCATTCGTCTTCCCACTCCCCTCGTGAGCTTGAGTCGGGTCCGAAGGGCTCGTCGAATCAACTCGTCGTCAAGACCGGAGGGAACGTCGTATTTCTCGAAACGAAGGATGTGAGCTGGATTGAATCGTCGGGAAGCTATGTGTGGCTGAAGATGGAAGGACAAGAAGATCTACTCATCCGCGAGACGATGAAGAGCCTTTCGGAGCGCCTCCCCGAAAACCATTTTGTCCGGATTCACCGCTGCACCATCGTGAATCTTCGGAAGATCCGAGAGCTACGAAAAGGAAGAAATGGGGAATTTCTGGCGGTTCTACAGGGGGGAGTTGAGCTCACGGTGAGCCAGAGTCGGCGAAGAATCCTGGAGGAGCAGCTCGGGGTCGGAGAGAACTGAACGGCAACATGATTTGGGATATCGAGTTGACCTCATGTCGTCGTGGGTTAAAGTTTGATCTCTGAACTTGCCCCAGGTCTCCCAGCGGATGAAGAGTCATGATGAAAACCACGATGTCCTTGTTGATCCTCTTTTCTGTTTTTACCTCCGGTCTCATCGCGAAAGAGGATGGCGAATCTCTTTGGGCGGAAAGCCGCTTCAAGGGACTTTCGCTCCGGAGTCTCGGTCCTGCCTTCATGTCGGGTCGCATAGCGGACATTGCCATTCATCCGACCGATGACAACGTGTGGTACGTAGGTGTTGGGTCGGGTGGCGTGTGGAAGACCATGAATGCCGGTGTTACCTGGGAGCCAATTTTTGATGGGGAGAAGTCCTACTCCATCGGTTGTGTCACGATCGACACCCAGAATCCCAGCATCGTGTGGGTGGGAACCGGTGAAAACGTCGGAGGTCGACATGTCGGCTTTGGCGATGGTGTCTATCGCAGCGCCGACGGAGGAAAGAACTGGAAGAACCTGGGTCTTGAGAAGTCCGAACACATTTCCAAGATTCTTGTCCATCCCAAGAACTCGAACATCGTCTGGGTGGCTTCCCAGGGTCCGCTCTGGAAAGAAGGTGGAGAGCGTGGTGTTTACCGTACAGCCGATGGGGGTAAGACCTGGAATAGGGTTCTGGGAGATGATCGGTGGACGGGCGCAACCGATCTTGCCCTGGATCCGCGGAATCCGGATCGACTCTATGCTGCGACGTGGCTGCGGCATCGCACCGTGGCTGCCTACCTGGGGGGAGGCCCGGGAACAGGTCTTCACCGCAGTGTCGACGGCGGGGTGACCTGGGAAAAACTTTCTCGAGGTCTCCCGGAATCAAACATGGGAAAGATCGGTCTTGCTCTCTCTCCTCAGAATCCCGATGTGGTTTACGCAGCGATCGAGCTTGACCGTAGAAATGGTGCGGTGTACCGCTCTACCGACCGAGGTGCGACCTGGGAAAAGCGCTCGGATACCGTCTCCGGTGGTACCGGACCTCACTACTATCAAGAACTCTACGCATCCCCCCATCAGTTCGACCTTCTCTACCTGATGGATGTCCGCACCCAGGTTTCTGACGATGGAGGAAAGACCTTTTCCCGGATGCCGGAAAAGCACAAGCACTCGGACAACCACGCCATGGCGTTTCGGGCGGATGATCCGGACTACCTCCTCGTTGGCTCTGACGGTGGCTTGTATGAGAGCTTTGACCTTGCCAAGAACTGGCGTTTCGTCGACAACCTTCCGGTGACTCAGTTCTACAAGATTGCGCTTGATGACAGCGAGCCGTTTTACAACGTCTACGGTGGCACCCAGGACAACAGTACCGAAGGCGGGCCTTCCCGCACCGATAACGCACACGGGATCCAGAATTCGGACTGGAAGGTTGTCCTGGATTGGGATGGACATCAGCCGGCAACCGAACCGGGAAACCCGAATATCCTCTATGCCGAACGCCAGGAGGGATTCCTGTCCAGGATTGATCTCAGTACGGGTGAGGTTGTTGACATTCAGCCCCAGCCGGAAGACGGGGAAGATTACGAGCGATTCAACTGGGATGCGCCGATCCTTGTCAGCCCCCATCATCCGACCCGCATCTACTTTGCCTCTCAAAGGGTTTGGCGGAGCGAGAACCGGGGAGATCAATGGAAACCGATCTCGTCAGATCTTACCCGGCATCAAGAGAGGCTGACCCTACCCATCATGGGGATAGCCAGGGGGGCAACGCCGAGCTGGGACAACGCCTGGGATGTCTCGGCCATGTCCAACTACAATACGATCACCTCTCTTTCCGAGTCACCGGGTCAGGAAGGTCTTCTTTACGCTGGCACCGACGATGGTCTCATCCAGGTCACGGAAGACGGCGGGGCTGGCTGGCGCACCATCGAAGTTGGATCTCTGCCCAATGTCCCCCCCACTGCATTTGTCAACGATATCAAGGCCGATCTCTTTCGTGCCGACGCGGTCTATGTTGCTCTCGATAATCACAAATACGGCGACTTTTCCCCCTATCTCTTCAAGAGTATGGATCGGGGCAGAACCTGGCATTCGATGCGGGCGAATCTTCCCGAGCGCACCTTGGTCTGGCGAATTGTTCAGGATCATGTGCAGGAGCGCCTCTTTTTTGCGGGAACAGAGTTTGGTCTCTATTTCTCCGTTGACTCCGGCGGCCGATGGACCAAGCTTGAGGGAGGAGTTCCAACCATTTCCTTTCGGGACCTTGCCATTCATCGTCGCGAAGATGATCTTGTCGGAGCAACGTTTGGTCGGGGGTTGTACGTCTTCGATGACCTGAGCTTGTTTCGTTCCATTTCCGAGGAACAACTCGGTCAAGATGCCACGTTGTTTTCTTCCCGCAAGGCATGGTGGTATTTTCCTCGGCCCCACCTTGGATTCGAAGGAGGTAAAGGGGATCAGGGTGCCTCTCACTTCGTCGCCTCAAACCCCCCTTTCGGAGCGGTCTTTACCTACTACTTGAAGAGTGATTTGAGGAACAATAAACTGACTCGCCAGCAGCAGGAAAAAGATCAGGAGTCACCAGGGTTTCCAGGCTGGGAGAAGGTCACAGCCGAGCGAATGAGCCCGGACCCGAAGATCTGGCTTGTGGTTGCCGACACGGACGGGAACGTGGTGAGGCGGGTGAGTGGTCCGGTGACGAAAGGATTCCACCGGGTCAGCTGGGATCTTCGCTATCCTCCGCCCCATGCGCTTCCCCTCGTGCAGGGACCTCCGCCTCTTTGGGGCGGTCCTCCTCAGGGTCTCCTGGCGGCGCCGGGAAAATACGTGGTGACACTCTCGAGTCAGGTTGATGGAAAGATCAATGAGCTTTCCAAACCCCAGACATTTGAGGTTGTTCCACTTCGTCGGGGGGCTTTGGAGGGTTCCAGTGCGAGCGAGGTCGCCGGATTCTGGCGTCAATATGAATCGGCAGTTCGGGTTCACTCCGCAATGAAAATGACCCTGGTCCGCTTGTTGACCAAAATGGAACGGATCGGTCTTGTTCTCGAGAAATCAAGAGCGGCAACCGGCCCCATCGATGAGCAATACCACGGGATTCGATCCGGACTGCATGCACTTGATGACCGTCTGAACGGGAACAGGTCCAGGCAAGAGGTGGGTGAGAAGTTCAATCCCACCATCGAGGACCGACTCTTCGCGGTGAGTCGGGGCGTGGATCGATCGACCTATGGACCGACCGCAACCCATCGAAGGAGCCTGGCCATCGCCAAGGGTTTGATTCAGGAGTTGCACGCAGAACTCAAGAGAGGGGAAGAAAAGGTCAAAACTCTGGTTCAGGACCTGGTTGAGACCGGGGCTCCCTGGATTGAAGGAGAGCCGTTACCTTCACTGGATGGCTAGCAGTCCGTTGATAAAGTGCTTTCTGCCGAGGGCAAGTCATTTCGGTTCAGATCAAGGAGCCGGAACGGACTCGAATTGATGGATTCTTGTGCTTTTCGGCGACGCAGAGCTGGGCGGAAAGGG
>JAJDCM010000256.1 GCA_029260825.1 Planctomycetota bacterium
TCAACCCGAAGATTCTTGGAGACATGCTCCATCTTCATCCGGTCATGGTTCTGGCTGTTCTGGCGGTGGGCGAACATTTCTTCGGCGTTTGGGGACTTCTCCTTGCCGTTCCGGTCGCCGTCTATATCATCCGTGTCGTGATCTTGAACCAGGGAATTCCTGGCATCATCGAAGCCACGGGCCCCCCGATTCCTGAACTCGTGGGCCAAACGTCATCCGGCTCAGGAATGAAATCTCCCGGGAACGACACTCCTGCCCTCGGTTCCAAAAAAACCAAATCAAAGTCGGGAAAAGACGCAACCGTTGCTCCCTGAAGCAGAATGGAGAGACAAGAAGAAAAAGACCGGGCTCCTTCATCTCGCTCGGTCTTCGTGAACCTCCGCGCTCTTTTCGTTCCCAAGGAGTCGATAGACCCGGGCCGCTTGCCGATTCAGCCCAGCATGATGGGGCAACCTGGCCAGTCCTGATTTTCCCCATTCAAGAGCCATGTTGAGATCCCCCTCGCGCTGGCAAAGCAAACTCTGCCAGAGATAGGGAAAAGGATCCACCGGATCGAGCTGAATCAACTGCCGACAAAGCTCCTTGCAAGAAGCAGATTGACCGGTATCAAAGGCTGCTTGCGCCCGCACGGACAAGATGACTCGCTCATCCGGATCCTTCTTTGCGAGCTTTCGAAGATAGGCCTGCCCCTCTTCAAATTCACCCCGGTCCTTGTAGTACGCCCAGGCCGACACAAGATCATCCCGCCGAAGCCCACCCGTCGTAAATTCATAAGGGAGGTTGAGTCCAACCACGAGCATCGTCAAGAGGCCAAGAATCCCGGCTGTTGCTTTCCACTTCTTTTCTCGCACCCATCTCAAAACAACACCAAAACCACCACTCGCAAACAGGCAAAAAACGGGAAGAACCGGAACCCTGAAACGAGACGAGGGATAGAAAAGCAATGCGGTGAGAAGCAAACTCGCCAAGGTCAAGAACATGAGGAGAATCAGAGCCCGTCCCTCACTCCCATCTCGTGGTTTCAGTTGACGGGTAAAAAAGAGCAGAATCCCGACGAGAGCGAGTGGACACAGAAGCCCGAAAGGAAATGTCATCCAGCGCACCACCAGGGAGGATCGGCGAGCAAGCTCCATGCTTCCGTTGTCCGGAGCCTCGAATCCATGAAAGAACCCGAGAAGCTTTCTAGATACTTGAGACAAGATTCCGAGAGGATCTTCTTGATGAGTCTTGAGAGTTGCCACGACTGTGGGGAGCAGCTCACCGTCGGTTTCGGTGAGGATGCGTCTCGTTTCCCTTGAGACCTCAAGACGAAGCCCGGACACATCGGATGCGTTTCCCATGGTAAAGGTTACCGCTCCCACCGAGGAGATGGAGAACAACGGGGCTCCAACCGATGCGTTTCTCACAACAACGGGAAGAAGGATAAGGATCAATCCAACCAGCAAACAACTCGCCTGATAGACGGCGAGCCGAAGTCGTGCTCGATTCCACCCGAGGACGGCCAACCCAACAAGAAAAAACAGGAGGACGCCGTTCGGTCGAGTGAGGACCAGTAACCCCAGGAATCCTCCGAGAGAAAGTGCAAGGAAAGCTCGAGTCCTCCCCTTTCTTGGCGCCTCAAGAACCGCCGCTCCCAGAAGCAAAATCGCAACATGGAGGAAGGATAAGAGGGTTGAGCGGAGAACAAGCGACTCGTAAAAGATGGCACTTGCCGAGACACCCTGCAGCAAAGCGGCAAGAAGGCCTATCGAAGGAGAAAAACATCGACGACCGATTTCATGAACCCCAAGGATCGTGAGAAGCCCGAGAAGAATCTGCCCCCCCCATATCCCCCACTTCCCCATCGCCAACCCGTGCCAGAGTAGCGACAGAAGATAGGGATAGAAGGGTGCCTGATGGAGGGTCTTCTCTCCATACCATTGCACCCACTCTTCCCTCGTGCCGACCATCTCATGCCAAGAATGATAGGGATGAAGACTGGCCAGGGAAAAATAATCGCCCTCGGCAATCTGCTCGGCCCAAGCACAGAAGAAATGCATATCCGTGTCGCTCCACTCTTCGGTGTGAGCGAGAAACGAGGACTGAGTCTCCATGAGATAGCCGAGCCTCAAGAGAAGACTCAATCCAAGCACCAAGGCCAGCAGAATCCTGTGCATTTCTTTCTTGTACTTCCGGACATTGCGGACGAAAATCGGCTCCCAGGCCTCTTCATGAACCTCCTGAGATCATTCGAGGCCCAAAAAGGGGAGACCCAAGAAAAAGGGGGAGGCCCAAAAAAAGGCTAAACGCCCCACTCAACTACGAAAGGGTAAGCTCATGAGCCACGCCAAAGAAGCGCGTCCCCGAAGAAAACCCTCTCCTTTGGCACGACGAAGGTTTCTGGCCTATTTCTCGGGCCTTGGCCTCGGAGCCACTTTGCTGCCAGGTGTCCTTTGGGCCAAGATACAGGATCGGCGAAAACTCCGGGTCACTCGGGAAATGATTGCAGAAGCTGAAGGCGTCTGCGGCCTCGAGTTCTCGGACGATGAGCGAAACCTCATGGCATCTGGCCTGGATGAGTATCTCAAAAGCTACGAGACGCTGCGGGAGGTTCCAGTTTCCAACGCGGTTTCCCCGGCCATTCATTTTGATCCTTACCCTCCCGGATCGTCCCCGCCCAAGGCCTTGCCCGCCAGTCCGGTGGAGATCAGCCAGGTTGAGACAGTTGTACGCCCGAAAAATCTAGACGAAGTTGCTTTTTGGCCAGTGACTCGACTCGCCGAGCTTATCAGGACAAAACAGGTTACTTCGCTGGAGCTCACCAACCTCTATCTTTCCCGGCTAAAGAAATACAATTCGAAGCTTCACTGCGTCATCAACCTGACCGAAGACCTCGCCCAAAAGCAGGCAAAGAAGGCGGACGCCGAGATCGCATCCGGACGTTATCGGGGCCCGCTTCACGGTATCCCTTGGGGAGCCAAAGACCTTCTGGCGGTGAAGGGCTACCCCACCACGTGGGGTGCAACTCCGTACAAAGATCGGGTCATCGATAAGAACGCGGCGGTTGTGCGCAGACTTGAGGAAGCGGGAGCCGTCCTCGTTGCCAAATTGACTCTGGGTGCTTTGGCCTGGGGGGACGTGTGGTTTGATGAAATGACCCGGAATCCCTGGAATCTTGAGCAAGGATCGAGCGGTTCTTCGGCGGGACCGGCCAGCGCCACTGCCGCCGGTCTCGTGGGTTTCTCGATCGGCTCCGAAACCTGGGGATCCATCGTCTCGCCAAGCACTCGATGTGGAGTGACCGGACATCGGCCAACGTATGGACTCGTGAGCCGCGAGGGGGCCATGGCCCTCAGCTGGACCATGGACAAGCTCGGCCCCATGTGTCGAACCGTCGAGGATTGTGCCCTCGTCCTCCACGCCATTGCCGGTAAGAACAAAAACGACCAGGATCCTTCGACTCGGGATCTACCCTTTCACTGGAACAACGAGAGCTCTTCCCGACCCAGAACACTGCGGGTGGGCTATGTCGCAAGCGCATTCAAAGATTCCAATCTCCCTCCGACCTGGAAGAAGAACGACGAGGCGGTCCTTGATACCCTTCGATCTGTTGGCGTCAAGCTGAAACCCATCGAGCTTCCGGACCTCCCCGTATCCTCCCTTGCTTTCATTCTCAATGCCGAGGCGGCGACCGCATTCGACGAGCTCACTCGAAGCAACCGGGACGATGAGCTCGTCAGACAGGTCCGCAATGCATGGCCCAATGCGTTTCGCCAGGCTCGATTCATTCCTGCGGTCGAGTACATCCAGGCCAACCGAGTGCGGACCCTCCTCCTTCAGAAAATGGAAGAGCTCTTCGGCACGATCGACATCTACGTCTGCCCGTCCTTCGGAGGGGACAACCTGCTACTGACCAACCTCACCGGACACCCATCCGTTTGTGTCCCGAATGGGTTCAGTGACCAGGGCACACCAACCAGCATCACGTTCATGGGAGGCCTCTTCATGGATGAGCCTCTCTTGCGGGTCGCCAAGGCCTATCAGGATGCAACGAGCCACCACAAAAAGCACCCGGTACTCGAGTCCTGAGCGGGCAGATCGAGAAGAACCCTGATAAAAAGGTTAAAATCCGGCTTCCAGGATCCCTGGGAGCCGTAAATCCATCGTCCTGAGAATGATTTTGGAGGTCCTCGGAACGCTGAGGCCCCCCGACTCGTAAGCCTACTCGTAAACCTGATCGTCGCGACAGACAAACACCGGGGACCAAACCAGGTCCTTGATCCACCGCCCCCAACCCAACGAAGGGACATCGATCCAACATGACAGGAACACCCAAAGGCAAGAAGACGAAGAAGAAAAAGCGCCGCTGGATCATCCTCTTTGTCCTCGTCCTGGTGGTGGTCATCGCTGGCTCCCAGATGAGCCGATTTTCGGGCGGACGGGATCGACCCCAGTCGGTCCGGGTCGAACCGGTGAAGAGGGTGGAAAAACTCACGTCCAAGGTGTCGGCAACCGGCCAGATTCAAGCCAAAGAATCGGTGGACATTCAGACCGAAATTGCCGGAATCATTGTTGACCTTCCCGTTGAGGAGGGAGATGTGGTTCAGGAAGGCGATATCCTGATCAAGATCGATCCGGAGCAGATGCGAACCGATGTTCGAGGAGCCGAGGCTCAGCTTGCGGCAGCAGAAGCCGATGCTCAGGGCTCGCTCACCCGAGTCGCTTCGTCCAAGGCTGAACTTGCTCAGTCAAACTTCCAGATCAAGTCATCTCTGGTGGATCTGGAGCAGGGAAAAGTCTCGCTTCGACGATCCGAAGCCCTGCTTGCCCGGCAAAAAGAGTTGTATGAAACAAAACTCATCTCCCCGGAAGAATTCGAGATCGCGGAAACTCAGGCTCGTCTTGATGAAGTCCGACTTTCCGCCTATGAAGCTGCCGTGGAACAAGCCAAAGCAAGGCACGAAGCCCAATTGGTGGGCGTCGATCAGGCAAAATCCCAGGCTCTTGCATCGAAGAGTCGATCGGAGGCGGCAAGAGCAACCCTCGAGCGATTGAACGACCTCCTCAAGAAGACAACGATCCGATCTCCTATCGGCGGTCTCATCGTACGCCGAAACGTCGACCTGGGAGAGCGGGCCGTCCCTGGCGTATTGAGCAATCCCCAGGCAACCCTTCTTACCATTGCAGACCTGACGGCCATCGAAGCTCACATCGAAGTGGATGAAACCGACATCGTCAATGTAACCCTGGGTGACACCGTGGAGGTACTTGTTGACGCCCTTCCCGATGATGAGCTGGACGGAATCGTCACCGAGATCGGGAACAGTCCCATCAACCTCGGGACCAACGAAGCCAAAGACTTCAAAGTGGTTGTTCAGCTCTCCGATCCGCCGGGGGTTCTGCGTCCTGGACTTTCCTGCAACGCAGAAATCAGAACCGATGAAAAAAGCGACGTCCTCGTCATTCCGATCTCTGCCCTGGTCATTCGCGAAGTCTATCTCGACGAAGCGGGAAAAATTCTGGGACCGGTGACCCCGGAAACAAACATGGAAAAAAGCGGCACCGGAGCAGAAATCCAGGCGGCGCCGAAAGACTCGACCGAAACAAAGCCAAAAGCGAATGAGGACGAGAAAAAGAAAGAAGAACGGGAAGGTGTTTTCATCAAGCTAGACGACGATACCGCCCGGTTTCGCCCGGTGACGACCGGGATCACCGGAGAGATCGAAATTGAAATCGTCGAGGGGTTGAGCGAAGGCGATGCGGTCATCACAGGGCCGTACAAAACCCTTCGTCTCCTCCAGGATGGAAACAAGGTGAAAGCCACGTCGTCTACCGGTACCGAGGTGAAGAAGTGAGTAGCCCCGGCAAGGAGATCATCCATCTTGACAACCTCAGGAAGACCTACGTCATGGGGTCTGAGGAGGTGCATGCTCTGGATGGGGTCGATCTTTCCATTCTCCAGGGGGAGTACGTAGCCATCATGGGGCCTTCCGGATCGGGGAAATCTACCTTGATGAACCTGATCGGCTGCCTCGACACCCCTACCTCCGGCGGGTACGTGCTGAACGGCAATCAGGTGGGTGATCTCAGCGAGGACGAGCTCGCCTACATCCGAAACAGGGAGATCGGCTTCGTGTTTCAGACGTTCAACCTATTACCTCGTCTGACAGCGCTCAAGAACGTGGAGCTTCCCCTCATCTATTCCGGGATTGGTGTTTCCGAACGGGAGGAGCGCGCCAGAGAGAGCCTTGATCTCGTGGAGCTTGCGGACCGGGTTGATCACCGCCCGAATGAACTGTCAGGCGGTCAACGACAGCGAGTGGCGATTGCAAGAGCACTCGTGACGCGGCCGACCATTCTTCTTGCCGATGAGCCGACCGGAAACCTCGACAGCACCACCAGCATGGACATCATGAAGCTCCTGAATCAACTCAACAAGAATGGAAACACGATCATTCTTGTTACTCATGAAAAGGACATTGCCCGCCACGCCAAAAGGGCCGTGGTGATTCGTGACGGAAAGATCATCTCCGATGGAAGCACCGATACACTTGGAGAAGAAACGTCAGCCATTGCGAGCACCGAATCGACCTCCTACAGTCATTCTGAAGATCCATCATGAGCATTCTTGAAGCCATTCGTATCGCGATCGGATCAATCCTTTCCAACAAGCTGCGTTCGTTTCTCACTCTCCTGGGAACCATCATCAGCATCAGCTCGATCGTTGCCGTCATCTCCGTCATCAACGGGCTCAACATCTATGTCGAGGAGAGCATCTCCAATCTTGGAAAAGGGGTTTTCGTCATCTCGAAGTTCGGTGTTATTCACAATCGAGACGATCTGTTCGCCGCGATTCGAAGAAACAAGAACCTTCGTCTTCAAGACGGATTGGCCATCAAAAAGGCCTGTGATCTTGTTGACGAGGTGGGAGTGGAGATCCACGCCTCCGCCAAAGCAAAACGAGAGAACCTGTCCATTGAAGGAGTGGACGTAGGAGGAATCACGGAGAGCATTCTCGATATCGAACCGTTTGAAATCGACGCCGGCCGTAACTTTACTCGATCCGAGATCGTGGGAAGATCCTACGCGGTGTTTCTGGGCAACGACGTCAGAGAGGCCCTTTTCCCCGACACCGATCCGATTGGTAAGAAGATCACCGTCGGCCAGAGGCGGTTTCTTGTGGTCGGCGCGGCAAAAAAACGAGGTTCGGTGTTTGGAATGTCGCGAGACAACTACGTGAAGATTCCAATCACGACATTCCAGAAAATCTACGGCACATGGGGATCGGTGAACATCTCGTGCCGCAAGGCGCCAGGGGTTCCCATTGACGAAGCGATGGATCAAGCTCGAGTTGTTCTCCGCTCTCGCCATCATCTGAAATATAAGGATGAGGATGATTTTGGAATTGTCACTTCGGACGGCCTGAACGACCTCTGGAAGAATCTGACTGCCGCCATCTTCAGCATTGCTACGTTTGTTGTTGGCATTTCGCTCGTGGTCAGCGGTATCGTCATCATGAACATCATGCTCGTGGCGGTCATCGAGCGCACTCGAGAGATCGGAGTTCGCAAGGCCGTTGGAGCAACAAATCGGGATATCACCCGGCAGTTTCTTGTCGAGTCGGTGATCCTCTCCTGCCTCGGGGGATTCCTCGGGCTTCTTCTCGCGGCCGCGCTTTCAGTGATCATCCAGAACGTGAGTCCGCTTCCCGCGCGCTTTCCCCTGTGGGCCCCCCCGATGGCCTTCTTCATTTGCACGACAATCGGCATCTTCTTTGGTTTGAACCCTGCTCGCAAAGCATCCAGGCTTGATCCCATAGAAGCCCTGAGGGCGGAGTAGATGAAGAAGTTGAAGCTTTTATTCGAGAGCGCGCGCCTTGGCATTGAGACTCTCTGGCAGAACAAATTCCGATCGTTTCTGACCATACTGGGTGTCTTCATCGGAGTTGTAATCATTACCTCTGTTGCCTCGGTGCTGAACGGATTCCGAGCCGACGTGGTGAGCCAGGTCGAGGATTTTGGCACGAATAGCATTTACATCACCCGGTTTCCCCTGATCAACATGGGTCGCAAAAGCTCCCAGGTGCGGAACAGGAAGGAGCTCAGTCTTCTTGACTCTCAGGCCGTCGAGGCCCACTGTCCATCCATCGAATCGGTGAGTCCGTATCTTTCTCGCGGTGGATCGATGACGGCGAAATATCGCCAGAACAGCATGGAGAACCCAGAACTTCGGGGGACATTCGCCAATGTATTTCGCTCGTCCGACATGGATATCGAAGAGGGCCGGGGTTTTACCGACAGTGAAAACGACCACCGTGCCTCCGTCGCTCTCATCGGGGATGGGATCCGGGAAGCCTTGTTTCCTGGAATCCGGGCAGTAGGGAAAGACATGGTGGTGGGAGGGAAGAAACTACGGATCATCGGAACAATGGCGAAGAAAAAGGAAGGCCCTTTTGGGAGCGCAAACCCCGAAGATCGGGTGGTTCTTGTACCTTACTACACTTTTCGCAAGATGTTTCCGCGCTCGACCGATCACTTCATCACCGCGACTGCGTACCCCGGAAAGCGCAACGCAGCCATGTCGGAAATCGAGGAGATTCTCCGGATTCGGCGGAAGGTGCCGATCATGGAGGAGAACAACTTCGAACTCGGGACGGCGGATTCGATCATCGAGACATTTGACAAGATTGTTGCCGGCGCATTGGCGGTGATGTTCATGCTCTCTTCTGTTGCTTTCATGGTGGGCGGGGTCGGTGTCATGAACATCATGTTGGTCTCGGTGACGGAAAGAACTCGTGAAATCGGGATCCGGAAGGCCATCGGAGCACGGAAGCGGGACATCCTGACCCAGTTCTTGACCGAGGCGGCTGTCCTGACCGGGATGGGCGGTCTCCTGGGAATGGTCTTCGCGGAACTCCTCCTCAAGGCAGTGGATGGCGCGGTGGACCAGATCCATGCGGTGACCCCCCTCTGGGCCCGGCTATTCGCCATTTTGGGATCAATGATTATCGGGATCGTCTTTGGCCTCTGGCCGGCTCTCAAGGCATCTCGGCTGGATCCCATCGAGGCGCTTCGGTACGAATAACCGGATGTCTCCCTTTCACCAAGGAGAGTCGTGGAAAAGGCCTATTGTAAAGGCCAGAAGAATGGGGAAACTAGGAGGAAGACGCATCACCAATCTAACCTTGACCAACCATCCTTCCCGAAGCGGAGATATCACTCATGGCGGATGTTGAAAATGTGGCGATTATCGGGTCCGGGCCATCCGGCTATACGGCGGCGCTGTACACGGGACGGGCAAACCTCAACCCTTTCATGTTTGAGGGGAACGCCGTCTTTGGGGATCCGACTTCTGTCCCCGGCGGGCAACTCATGATCACCACGGATGTGGAAAACTATCCGGGGTTTCCAGAAGGCATCTTGGGGCCGGCTCTGATGACCCAATTCCGAGATCAAGCCAAGCGGTTCGGGGGAACTTACGTCTCGGAGCGCGTGGTCGAGGTTGATCTTTCCAGTCGTCCGTTCACGATCAAGTCAGAAAACCACACGGTTCAGGCCAAAGCAATCATCATCTCGACCGGTGCTCGCGCAAAACTGCTGGGTCTTCCTTCCGAGCTTGAGTGCATGCAGAAGGGCTATGGCGTCTCGGCTTGCGCAACTTGTGACGGACCTCTGTTTCGCGGAAAAGAACTCGTTGTCGTGGGTGGAGGTGATACGGCAATGGAGGAGGCAAGCTTCCTCGCCAAATTTGCGAGCAAGGTCACGGTCGTGCATCGCCGTGACGCGTTGCGAGCTTCCAAAATCATGCAGGAAAGAGCCGAGAAGAATCCCAAGATTGAATTCCAGTGGAACAAACAAGTCACCGAGATACACGATCCTTCGGCAAAGGCAGTCACCGGAGTCAGCCTCAAAGACACGAAAACAGGCGAAGTCTCTCTTTATCCTTGCGAGGGTGTGTTCATTGCCATCGGTCACGAACCGGCGACCGAGGTCTTCAAGGGAAAAGTTGAGCTGGACGATCAGGGGTACATCGCTCTCAAAGAACATACGATGACGAACATCGATGGAGTCTTCGCCGCGGGAGACGTGACCGATCATCGTTACCGCCAGGCGGTCACGGCGGCGGGGATGGGGTGCATGGCGGCGATTGATGTCGAACGGTGGCTTGAGGAGCAATAGCAGCCCGTTGACAAAGTCAGTTCGGGCTGATCCGGCGCAAAGGGGAGGGAAAGATCACATTGCGAGTGCAAAGCGGACGTTCTCCCTTCCTTTTTCATCCCGTCTGGCTATCTCTCACGCAGGGTGAGAACTCCCTCCTGGGCATCAACGGAGTAGACAAAGTAATTCAAGAAGTCAAGTCCTACAAGACCGGCAACTTCTCCCTCGAGGAGGCTGAGCACCACGGCCTGAATGTTGTGGACTCGGAAGCCTTTCAAGTCAAGAGATGGGATCATTGCAATCGGAGCGTCTACGATGCCTCCTGCCGTTGAGACCCGCACACGACGCCCATAATCCACCTCAAGCCCCAGACGCTGAGCTGCCGCGGGGGTGATGACAGTATTGGTTGCTCCTGTATCCAGAATAAAGAGCTCCTCCGAATGATCGGCGACCAGAATATCCACAGCTATCCGCCGCGAGTTTGGAGGGTAGTGGATTTCCACCACAGGACCTCCGCCGAGGGCTCGATCTGCTTCCTGCAAAAAAGGTTCGATGGCAGATTCAAGCCCACCATCCAGAGATAGTGCCCTTTCGAGTACGGCCAGGGCATCCTCATAATTCTTGTTGGCCGAGAGAATCCTACCCAGCAAGAACAGGAGAGAGGGATTGTCGGGAAAAACGGTCAGTCCACGTTGAAGGATTGCGTAGGCGTCATCATGCCGCCCCCCTCGCAATTTCTGTTCGCCCCATCGCAGGAAAGCGTCAATGAGGATGGGGCCGAGTTCGCTTGCGTAGCTGTCATCGATCTTTCCGACTTGAACAAGTACATCGATCGCCCGCTCGTCATTGCCTTGTTCGAGCAGGAGGCGACCGAGCTGAACTCGGAGTCGGACTTCATTCGGAAGGAGGTTCACATAGTCGTCAAGTCTGGCGATTGCGAGAGAAAGGTCCCCTCGACCGCGATGGGTATTGGCAACGGAAAGTAGTGATTCGACGATGCGGTCCCTGTAGGGCAGGCCGAGTTCCGGTTCAATTCTCAGGAGCTTGACGAAATCGGCGGCGGCCTTTTGTGGATCACCTGAAATCCATGACTGGAGACCTTGTTCCAGGAGTTGTCTCCCGGTGCCGTGGTAGTAGTTTCGGGTGAGATCTTCAACGGAGAGTCCTTCACCCGGGGGAAACTCGGGAGCGAGATTGGAGAAGCTAGAGCCGACTCGATGTTCTTCCCAGGGTTGGGTTGGATGAAGCATGCCGATGATTTTTCCTTGATCATCGAGGAGGAGGCCACCGACATCGGGAGCAGCCCCGATCAAGTTCACCATCCTGGAGGGTGGGGCCGTTAGATCGGGATCAAGTCGAAGTTTTCCCCGCAGCAGAGAACCGGGAGGAGGAATCACCGGATCGGCAACCCAGACTCCGAACAGCGTTCTGTTTCCCGGAAAGCGATCAGCCAGGGGCGCTTCTACGTCGCCGGTTCCCTTCCAGCCCCCAATGCGCACCCGAGCGAGATCAGCAACGTGGTCAATCGCCAGGATCTCCTCGACGGGAAATGCACCTTGCGAGCGATCGGGGAACACAACTGCAGAGGTGGCCCCGTAGAGGGCTCGAAGAGGGACGATGGCTTCTTGTTTTTCGGGAAGAGCCAGTGCCATCCCTTCATTTCGTATGTCCGCCCCGATTTTTCCTTGCACGAGAAAAACATGAATCCGGCTCGTGGTGGACACCGGAACGTAACTGCGTGCAATTGTTTCGGCGGCAATCTCGGCATTCGGAGATGCCCCAGGGTGATTCGGAGACGGAGATGCCCCGGGGTGATTCGACTGGCCGGAGCGCGCTTCTACAGAACTCACCCGAATCAGCGAAGATTCGGCCGCATCAGAGGTGAGAGTGGATTCGAAGAGAGGCTGAGTTCCAGTGCCTACGGTCTGGAGAGGTGCCGTTGAATTCATCCAAGACTGGATAGATGGATAAAGGAGGAAGGCTCCCGTCAAAAACACCGCACCGAGAAAAAAAAGAAGACTCAGCCGTCCCAACAATGAAGGTCGGATAAAAGGCCTTCCGCAGGCGCTACATCTCCTGGACGACACATCGCTAAAGGTCAAACAGGCAGAGCATTGTTGGCTAGGGTTGGTGCCCAAATCAGTCCTCCTCGCGTCTCAAACAGCCAGAACTCATCCTATTGTACGGCATTAGCCAAGAAATGTCGCGCGAGCCCCCCTTCAGGTAGAGAGCAACGATCGCAGAAACGCCCCCAACGATCGCAGAAACGCCCCAGATCGCAGAAACGCCCCGATCGCAGAAACGCCCCCGATCGCAGAAACGCCCCAGGCTAATCCTCACACCCCCAGGATCGCCGAAACGCCCGCCCCGCTGCTGCTGAAACGCCCGCGCCAGATCGCAGAAACGCCCCAGGCTAATCCTCACCCCCCAAGATCGCTGAAACGCCCGCCCCGCTGCGGCTGAAACGCTGAAACGCCCGAGGCTAATCCTCAGGACGAGCCAAGCCCTCAAGAAACATCCACAGACGACCTCCAGATATGGCCAAAGAGTTCCAAAAAAACGCCCCAGGCTGATCGCTGATCGGGCTGGCTGATCGATTGAACTATGTGTTGTGTTCGGGGCCGATTCCGGATTGAAAATGACAAATACGTTGTAACCAGAATGGTCTCGCGAACGACACATTTGAGTAGGAGCAAAGCTTACTTACTCAACGAAACATGGAGTTCGCCATGACCCCCCCAAGACAACTATTGCCAGGGTCCACCTATCACGTAGTTCGACGGACGAATGGACGCCAGAAATTATTAAGACCCTCCGCTAAAGCAAAAGCCATCTTTAACTATTGCCTAGCGGAGGCAGTCACCAAGTTCAACATTGAAGTGAATGGTTTTCTCGTCATGTCGAATCACTGGCATCTCGTTGTGAAGGACCTGGATGGAACACTCCCCAAATTCCTTGCCAGAGTGCATTCACACGTGGCGAAATGCGTCAACAAGCTCCTCGACCGCAAGGAAAACTTCTGGGCGTCGGGTCACTTCTCCGCCGTAAGGCTAGAAACACCCGACGATATTCTCCAGGCACTGACCTACGCCCTCACGAACCCAGTGAAGGCGCGGGCCGTAAAGAAATGCAGCCTTTGGCCTGGAGCCAACAGCTTCGGGCTTCCTTTCGGGAAGGATTCCAACGCACTAACAGCTGAACGTCCATCCGTCTACTTTCGCAAAAAAGGCCCTATGCCAGAGACGGCTTCCATGCCACTCATACGCCCAACCGGCTTCGAGCACCTGACCGATGAGCAGTTTGGTGACCTCCTCCGATCAAGAGTCGAAGAAAGCGAACATGAGATTCGCCAAGAAGGAGGCAAGTTCCTCGGAGCGCACAAAGCTAGTAGGGTCAGCCCCTATTCGCGCCCAGGAACACGAGAACCAAAACGCGACGCTATCCCAAGGATTGCCGCGAAAGATCCGGGTATTCGGGCAAGGGCCCTAGAAAGGCTGCGCCTCTTTGTTCGTGCTTACAATGAAGCGCTTCGACAATGGCGGGACGGCATTCGCGATGTTGTCTTTCCCCCGGGAACGTACTGGATGAGGCTTCACTTCGGAGTTGCCTGTGCCAGCCCCGAGTTCTGAGCCCGCCACCTTCAAGCCTAGTTGTCAGCGCTCCCGATTCCGATAACACCTTGGGCTACGCGGGCTCCTGCCCCACCGGTCGGCTGGGTCATAAGGTCGTCTTCACCCGCGTGCACAATCATCCCTCGTCCAATGATGGAATGGGGTCCGTTCAACTTCATTACCGGGTCGTTCCAGGTCAAGACAGCAGTTCCATCCTGGTTAGCTTCAATGTTTCCAAGATCACCAGCATGACGCACGGTAGCACCTGGCCCTGCGTGGGAATGGCTACCCGGATTAAAATGTCCGCCTGTCCCCTTACCGTCCGACTTACGAACATCGCCGAACTCATGAATATGGAACCCGTGGAGGCCGGGAGTCAAGCCTCGAACCTCCGCCGTCACAAACACGTATCCGTCCATTTGCTCAAAAGTTACCAGACCGGAAGCATGATTCCCTGCGGTCGGCTGCAAGACGCAAATGGCTCTGGTCACCAGTAATTCGTCGTGTGCAGACACATCATGAGTCAAGGCACAACCCGAACCAAAACCCAAGCACGCAAGTACACACATCGTCTGGAACACTCGAATCATTCCATCCATCCTTTCACTGGCTCGACAGATTATCGAATCTGAAAGATCCTTAGGAAACGGCCCTTCATACCATAGAAAGGAACCTGGATACTAATGAACTTCTGCCCGACAAAACTTGCCCTGCCAAGAATCACGATACAAAAGCTCCTTTTCTATGGCTTGAAGTACTAGCTGCTTGTGTCGGCACCAATCGGGAGCTACAAGCCAATCGCCGGGAGCATCCCCGGACAACCGTTGAACTGCAACTGAGGGCTCGATTCGCTCCAACACATCAGCGGCACGGCTCGCATATTCAAAAATCGATGGTAGAGGAAGCGCTCCTCGTTGATAAAGGGTGGCAAGCGGAGTATCCCTCACCACATGGAGATTATGGATTTTGATGCCCGAAAGACCAATTCCGCCAAGTGCTTCACCCATCTTCAGCCCCACGTCCCCTTTCTCTTGAGGAAATCCAAGAATCACGTGGGCACAAAGGTCAATTCCCCGCCCCCTGGCACGTTCCATTGCATCAAAAAAGCAATCAACAGTATGAGCACGATTACTCCAACGTAGCACCTCATCGCTCAGGCTTTGAAGACCGAGCTCCAACGAGACATACGTCGTCCTGGCATACTCCTCCAGAAGATCGAGGACAGGATCAGGAACGCAATCAGGACGAGTCCCAATGATCAGCCCTTCAACGTTTGGGTGAGATAGCGCCTCGTCATAAAGCAGACGAAGCTGTTCGACTGGAGCATATGTGTTCGTCGCAGCTTGAAAATAAGCCAAGAACCGAACCGGTCCATAACGCTCAATGAGGCGGGATGCTCCCACCTCGATCTGGCCACGCAAACTCCCTCGCTCCGGGTGACGAGCGATCGGGCTAAAACTTCGATTGTCGCAATAGATGCACCCCCCTTTGGCCTTGGTGCCATCCGCATTGGGGCAACTGAAGCCAGCGTCAAGACTCACCTTGTACATACGGCTTCCAAAGCGATCTCGAAGGTAACTGCTATAAGGCAACCAGCGTCGCCCCAGGGGAAACGCGGTGCGGGTGGACTGTGATTCATACATACGAGGGATTCTACCCTTATCTCCAGTTGAGAGAACTCATGACTTCGGAACTTAGCCGGGAATCAATCACTAGCTAGTTGCTGTTCGATGGGCGGAGCGGAGAAAAGC
>JAJDCM010000257.1 GCA_029260825.1 Planctomycetota bacterium
TATCACACCGAATCGAAGATCACGACGTCGATGGTGTCAAGGAGAGAATCTACGGTGCCGCGACGTCGGTTGCAGATTGCTTCAAGTACCGGAACAAGCTGGGACTCGAGACCGCGCTGGAGGGTCTGAGACTCTTCATGAGAAACAGGATGGGGAGCGTTGATGAGCTGATGAGGTGTGCGCGTGTATGTCGTGTTGAGAAGGTCATGCGACCCTACGTCGAGTCGGTACTGTGACGAAACGGAACGTCACGGACATCGCGGCTATGGTTGCTCTTGAGAGCGTTCGATTTCGACGGCGAGGTCCTCACCCAAGCTGTTCGCCAGACGTTCCATCGTCGGGCAACGCAGGTGCCGACGAAGCCGACCGATCTGTTCGACGCGATCGGACGAGACGCGGACAAGAATGCTCAGTGGAGAGGGTTCTTGAGAAGGAGCTACAACCTGCCAGTAGATCCTTCCGGATGGGTTCCCAAAGCACCCCGATGACGAGGGCGTGACGTTTAGTGTAGCCGAGGTCCGACGGGGAGGGGTTGTCGCTCGGGATCGGGGCGAGACCGCGTTTAGATTCGGGATCCTGATCCTGGGAATGGCCGAGCGTCGGGACCAGGAAGAGACACAAGATGGCCAGCTTCAAGCATTTCCCGGTTTTGTTCTTCGTCGTGTCATCGTTCATTGGCTCATCATAGTAGCGAGCCGTGCTTCAAGCAAGCCGCGGATTGCTACCGCTTGGCAAGCCGAGGATCTCGCCAATCGTCGCCTTGTAGGATGGCAGTTACGGGTTGCGCGGGACGCCGCGCGGAGGCCATATTGGAATCTTCTCTCCTCGGCACGGGCCTGCGGGAGGTCGGGAACCTCCCGGAGGTCAGGTCCGTTTCAGAGGCGCGCGTTCACTCGACGCAGATCACCACGGCGTTCGTCACGCTGAAACCCTTGCTCGAAAGGCTGCCCTGATCCTGAAGCATGCCCTGCAACATCAGCTTGCTAGGATTTCCGATTCCCGATGCCCGGGTGATGGAGAAAGGAGCTCGCGCTGGTCCGGGTTTCTCGGTCGTTCCCGAGCAGACCGCATTCGGGAGGCCGGTCGATCGGACGCAGAAGATGGGCTGGGGGGAGAATCCTCCGTTCAGCGGTGTCGGTTTCGCGAAGCACCCGATTTGGGACCCCATCGCGTTGAGGATGGCGCTCGGAGCATCCGAGAGATCGCCCGTCCACGTCCAGAAGACGCCCAATTTTGCCAGAGGAACTCGATAGTGACCCGCACCTTCTCAACTGCCAAAACGGAACATTGGATCTGAGGACGAGCAAGCTTCATCGCCACCGAGAACAGGACATGGTCACAAAGCTTGTCCCCGTGGTCTTTGACCCGGATGCCGAGTGTCCAATCTGGGAGCTATTTCTTGAGAGGATCCTGCCCGACCCATCGGTTCGCCGCTTCGCGCAACGCGCACTTGGTTGGTGTCTCACCGGGGACGTTTCCGAGCAGAATGGGGAAAGAAAGGGTCGTCCTCGGGGAGTGGGCGGTGGAGCAGTGGTCTGACGGTTTGTTGGCAGCGTTGGCTGGATCTCCCGGGCATGCGCTCTCCGGGTCTTGATATGCAGATGGGATGATGTAAAGACCCTTGAGTCGTACGCCCTTTCCATCTACTGCAAGAGATTCCAGCATGAACGACCTTCGCCACGATCGAACCCCGAGCCAAGCCGCCCGACGGCTCGGCATCTCGGACCGAACTTTGAAGCGATGGGAGGACGATGATCTCATCTCGTCCCGGCGCGCCTCGAACGGGGATCGACCCTACAGGAGCGTTGACATCGGACGGCTCCGAGGAACGTTGCGCCCGCACCAGGTACCCAAGCTGATGGGAGTTTGTACCCACGCCTTCGAAACCGGATTCTCGTCAAGGTATCCCCGAGACACGGCGTAGGAGGCCATCGTGTGCAGAACCTCCCGGATCCGGTTCAACGAACGCGGCGACAACCCATCCCGGTTCCTCTGCTCCGTAATGTGCTGCGACACCTTGTGGACCGTAAGCTCGTCCAAGAACTCGAGTGGGTGCTCGCCGAGGAAGGTCGACAGATACGAGAAGTCGTTCTTGAAGCTCTTCCGGGTCTTCCGGGCGGGCTGGTACTCGCGGTATTCCGCCATGAAGAGTGCCATGGCCATCCGCTCCGCCTCCTCGAGCTCCCCGGAGCGGAGTTGATACTCCAGCCGGGCGCGCTCTTTCTCGGCGAACGTCGTGACCCGGGTGTCGAGCGATCGCCGAATTCGCTTTCCGGCGTCGGTCGTGTAGTCCACCCAGTACGTCCGCCCGCGGCGGTAGACATGCACACGCTCCCCCATGGGGAAACCTCCTCGTGCAACCTCCAGCCACAGGAACTGCCAAAACCGTTCCCGAGCCGCCGCGATCTGTCACGGTTTGTCACAACTCGAATCCACACGAAAAAAGGGGCACGAACCTAAGTTCGAGCCCCTTTTGTCTTTGTGTGGTAGCGGGGGCCTGCTATGAGGCTATTCAGGACGGGATGGCAGGGGTGCTGACGAGGACGTGGCGGCTCGCAGGACCGGGAGGAGGCTGCCCGGGAAGCTGAGGACGGGATGATGCCAGGAGCTCCGCATGCTCAAAAGCTGTTTTCGGCCTTGGACCTTCTTTGGTAGCGATCGGATGGGTTAGTAAACTTGCCCAGTGCTATCAAACTCTCTTTCCCTTTTCCTCAATCGTGATCCTTATTATCTTGGTGGGTCGAATAGTCCTTATTA
>JAJDCM010000258.1 GCA_029260825.1 Planctomycetota bacterium
CTCTCATAAAGAGTGCGCGCTTCTGATTACAGTCCCTGGGACTATAGGACACCTGCCAAGTTGTTCAGCAAGCTCGCTACATCCGGGTGGTCGGGGCCTAGCGTCTTCTCCCAAATCTTGAGAGACCTCTCATAGAGAGGACGCGCCTCAGAATACAGACCCTGGGAATCAAAGAAACCGGCAAAGTTGCTCAGCGAGGTTGCTACATCGGGGTGGTCGGGGCCAAGAGCCTTCTCACTGATTTTGAGAGACCTCTCATAGAGAGGACGCGCCTCAGAATACAGACCCTGGGTATCAAGGATCAGCGCCAGGTTGTTCAGCAAGGTCGCAACATCGGGGTGGTCGGGGCCAAATACCGCTTCCACACGACGAACACTTTCGCGCGCGTCTTCAATCTCAAGGAGATTTCTCTCGGCCGGAGAAATCTCTTTGGCGGGTCCTTTCCGCAGCACGACCTCAAACGGTCCCGTCATTCCGTGCAACGCACAGACTTCAACCTGATAGCTTTTCCCGATCTCCAACTCCGCAACGATCCGCGCGTGCCAGGAGACAAGCCCGTCGTCATCCTCGAGGATCTTGCGTCCTTCCACAACCCGGAGCACGAGATAAGCGTCAAAAAAGTAGGACTTCAAATCGATGTGGTAAGGACCACTCTCCTCAACCTGGATCCGGTAAGCTTTTCCCCGGGTAGTATCACGGGAGTAGTTTGCCTTCAAAGCCTCCGTCTCGACAATGGTGTCATCATCGACAATCTCGCCCTCGAGGGCTTCACCGACCCTGAGAACAGGAAGCTTGGAGATCTCGGTCGGCGCAGGTTTCTCCTGAGAAGCAACGGAGCCAGAAACCAACACCAGAACCAAGGGTAGGATGAGCCATCTCACAAGTGCGTTCTCCAACCTACAGAGCAAGTGTTTATGCTCGGACCGGTTATGTGAGCAATCGTTGGCGTCAAACCAAATGACGATTGTTCACGGCCAATACAAAAGCCTAAACCGACACCGGATCGCGCGAAAGGAAGAAAACGGATCCAGATCGCCATCTGGGTCGATTGGTGGTTTGGCGAAGAGCCGAGAAAGGATCGGGGCGGGGAGATTCGAACTCCCGACCTCTTGAACCCCATTCAAGTGCGCTAGCCAGGCTGCGCTACGCCCCGATGTTTGTGGTAGTGAATGGGATTGAGGCGGGGGAGAAACTATCACCCTCCCCAGTTTCCGTCAAGAGAGGCCCCGAGGAACCTCAAAGAAGTCTCCCACCCGGCCAAAGCTGAGGCCCGCCATACGGGCCAAGGGATCGAGCCTGGCCGGATCAATCCGTCCCTCGTCATCCAGAAGATCCTTCCGAAAATGGACGAAAACGATCCTCCCCAGAATCAGGTCCACCGGACCTTCTCCCAGCTCAACTACCCGCTCAAGCTCACATTCCAGATGAATCGGACTATTCGCCACCCGGGGAACCGAGATCCTCGTCGAAGGAAGCAAAGTGAGGCCCGCCACCTCGATCTCACTTTGGTCCGCAGGAAAATCCCCCGCAGCCAGGCTGATCGACCCGGCAAGGTCAACCGAACACACATTCACCACAAACTGCCCGCTCCGGCGGATGTTGCGCGAAGTGTCCTTGGGAACCCCCTCCCGGCGACCGACCGCAATCGAAAGCACAGGTGGAGACGCCGTCACCGCATTGAAATAAGAAAACGGGGCCCCATTCACCACCCCCTCCTCCGAGACCGACGTGACAAACGCAATCGGGCGAGGCACGATCATCCCATTCATCCAGTGATAGACCGCCCCCTCACTCTGGGCCTGGAAATCCAGAGACCCAAAGTCCGAGGCTAAAGCCGGATCCGGTGGAGTAGCGCCTGGAGTCGTCATCCCACGAAGTATACACACCAGCAAAAAAGCCAGATGACTCAAGAAGTTCAGCCCCCCACTCGATCACGGACGCGAAAGCCGGACCCAAGGCCTCCTCAACCCCTCCAGCTCGTAACACACGGCGCCGACTCGCCTTGACCAATAGCCCTGCCCCGAAGCCGAACCCAGCCCCCACAAAGACCACTCCATTTACCCGCTCCTCCCGGACGACCCCCAAAAAAGCCAATCTTGACGGAAGCGAGAGAGGAAGCTTAGAATGAACCCCTAGGATTTAGGCACCCACTCAAAGAGCCGCTATCTGGCGACGACCGAGCAGCCATCCGGGTCTCATCATCGAGGTCAGCTTTCCCACTTTCCGGGGTCACAAGCGCACCTCCTCCAAAAGTGGGTGAAAACGACGGAGGTGAGAAATGAACAAGGTTCTACTCATCGACAGCGCGGAGAATCTTCGCGCCTACACAGCACCGCTCCGGGAAGAAGGCTTTGAATTGACGGGCGCGACCACCGGAGATCAGGCGCTCGCCCTCGCCGAGGCCAATCCCCCGGATGTGGTCGTCCTGGAAGTCGATCTTCCAGGTGGAATGGATGGCTATGAGATCATCGGCCGACTCCTCGGTCGACACTCCGATCTCCCAGTAATCCTCCACACTTCCTCGCCCAAGGGACTGACGAGCAACTTCGCGTGCACCGCCGCAGACTGCGTCGAAAAATCAAACGACATCGGCCCACTCGTCGCCTGCCTGCGAAGGATCCTGCGCTGGAAAGAGAAACTGGTCCACGGAGCAGCAACCTCCGGAATTGAGCTCTAGACCGCAGCCCGTTGACAAGGTCGGATTCACTTCTGCCAGCTCAATCGATCATCAGGTGAGTTCAGGCTTTGTATCTCGCAACATCAGATCCCGAACCGCAACCCGGGGATCCTTGTCCTCAAACAAGATGCGATGAACCTCGATCGCAATGGGCATCTCCACCCCCTTTGCTCCCGCAAACTCACAAACCGCCTGCACCGTGGAAACCCCTTCCGCCACCTTCTCCATCGTCGCGAGCACCTGAGCCAGCTTCTCCCCCCGACCGATTCTCTCCCCGACCTCTCGATTCCGCCCAAACGGGCTAAAACAAGTCGTCATCAGATCACCAACCCCCGAAAGCCCACTGAACGTCTTGGCCTTCGCACCCATCGCACATCCCAGTCGCGAGATCTCACTCAACCCCCGAGTCAAGAGAGCTGCTTTCGAATTGTCCCCGAAATGAAGCCCATCACACATCCCCGCAGCAAGGGCAATGACATTCTTCAACGCCCCGCCAAGCTCCACTCCCGCAACATCCGTACTCGTATAGACCCGAAAAGACTCGTTCGAGGAAAGCTCCTGAATCCGCCGCGCCGTCGACTCGGCCTCCGCCGCCACGACCACCGTGGTCGGAAGGTTGCGAGCCAGCTCTTCGGCATGACTCGGCCCGGAAAGGACCGCCGTGCGAGAGGAAGGCACCGAAAGAACCTGCTGCAACACCTCCGTGACCCGAAGATGAGTCCCCTTTTCGATTCCCTTGGCCAGGGAAACAAAAACCGCATCCGGCCTGACTCGCGAAAACGCAGGCAAAAGACCCCCAAGCGTCCCTCGAATAAACTGAGTCGGAACCGACACCATCACCAACCCGGCCCCGTCAAGCGCCTCGTCTGCGTCTGCCGTCATGACCAGATCTCGCGGCAAAGGAATACCCGGCAAGTATTTGGTGTTCTCTCTCTTCTCACGGAGCAATTTCACGTAATCCGGATTTCGCCCCCAGACAACCGTCGGAACCCGGTTCCTGTGCAGTTGCAACGCAACCGCGGTCCCCCAGGCACCCGTCCCCATCACAACCACTTTTTCCGTTTCCATACTCACCACTCCTTGGCCTCCAAGGATCAAAACCCGAAAGGATCAAAATTCGATCAACACGACCCCGCTCCCACTCCCAGGAGCCCTATCCCGGATTATTTACCCACCCGGGGCTCGGTGCCCGAAAAAATGCGCACCACATTGGCCTTGTGACGGTACAGGATGAGCAAACTCAGCAGAATCCCGGCCAACATCACATCCAGATCGGCCCCAAAGGCAGTTTCCAGGTGCAAACAGAAGAAAGCCACGGGAAAGACCAGGGCACCAGCGATCGAGGCAAGAGAGATCATGCGAGTCGTCTTGACGCACACAATCCACACCAAAAGGGCCACCAAAGCCTCCCAACCAGCAAGAGCTAACATGACCCCCGCACTCGTTGCTACAGCCTTTCCCCCCTTAAACTTAAGATAGAAAGGAAAGGAGTGGCCGAGGATGGCGGCGATGCCAAAAACGAGGCCGGGACGGACAAACGATGCCGGGTCCGCATCCACCAGCTGCGCGAGAAAGAACGCAGGAACAAAGCCCTTGGCCACATCGAGGAGAAAAACCCCGATCCCCGCCTTGCGCCCGAGGACACGCCCTGCGTTCGTCGCTCCGACGTTTCCGGAGCCAAAATCTCGTAGATCAATGCCCTTGAGCAACTTGCCGGCAATGAGAGCGAATGAGACACTCCCTAGCCCGTAGCTCAACAACGACAAGATAAAAACCATGGTCTACACCCTCTTCCCGTGACCCCCACGGGCTGAAGAATGTACCACTTGTTCCCTTGCCGTGGGCAACGTCTGAAGACGAAGAAAAAGGTTGTCACTGATCCCGATAGAATCCGATGGTATCCACATGATTGAACCGACGAACCAGACTGGCGGAAGATCCCGATTTCCCGTTCTTGCCCTCCTGATGCTCCTGTTTGCCGGAGTCGTCTCCTTCCACGAGATCGACAACTACGACACATGGATCAACGTGAAGGCCGGTGAGTACATCCTGGAAAACGGCGAAATCCCCCGAACCGATGTCTTTTCCCACACCGTTCCCGAGAACGAATGGGTCTACCACGAATGGCTTTCCGCCGTCGCCCTCGAACTCGTTCACCGAACCGGAGGAACCTTCGGACTCGTCCTCTTCACCGCATTGATCGCCATCATCTCCTTTAGCCTCATGCTGCGACTCGCTTATCCAACCGGCGGGATTCTCATCCCGAGCCTGATCGCCACCGTGGGAATGATCGCCGCCGCCGGGCGATTCTCCGTTCGCTGCCACCTCTTTACCTTGCTCTTTTTCTCCGTCTTCCTTTTCATTCTCGAAAACAACCGACGGAACGGAACAAAGTGGATCTTCGCCCTCGTTCCCCTTCAACTTCTCTGGACGAACCTTCACGGCGGATTCGCTCTGGGCATCGCTCTCATCGGAGCCTATCTCGTCGGCGGAATCATCTCCTCCGTCCCCCCGTTCAAGAAAAAGACGGAAGACCGCGATGGCGCTTCCGGCTACCTCAAAATCCTCGCCATTGTTGGCGTTGTTTGCGTGGGTGCACTCTTCATCAATCCATACGGGGCAAAGCTCGCCCTCAAGCCCTTCCTTGAGTTTGGATCCCAGGAGCTCACCGGAGGCATCAACGAATGGGCACCACCCCTCGAATACACTCCCTTCCCTCCGATTCTCGTTCTCTTCTACAAGGTCTGCCTGGGAATCGCCGGAATCAGTCTCTTGTTTCTCCTCATCCCCCTTCGCCCGACCCATGTTCTACTCCTTGTGGCCCTCGGCTATCTATCCTTTTCGGCAAGGCGTCACATTGCCGTCTTTGCTCTTGCACTCGTTCCCATTGCCTCCGAATCCTTCGCAGGATGCCGTTCCTGGCTTCTAGCAAAACTCGGAGAGAAGAGCTTCTTCAAGGGGCTTCGCTTCTCTCTTGGCACGATCTCAGGACTCGCCATCCTCGCCATGAGTACCGGCTATGTTCTCGGCCATCCCTATCGCCTTGACCATCTTCCCACCCGGTTCGGATCCGCACCATGCCCGCTCATTCAACCCGTTGCCGCCCTCGACTTCCTCAAGGAAAAGGGAGTCACGGGAGAGATCCTCAACAACTATTCAGTAGGTGGGTATATCGCGTATCGGCTCTTCCCCGAGCACAAGGTATTTCTCGACGGTCGCAACGTGATGTACGGGGACTTCCTCGCCGAATATGACCAACTACTGGAACAACCGGCTGAGGTCTTTCCCAGGTTCGAGGAACAATTTGGCATCGGAACGGTCGTCCTTCGCCTGAGCTCTCCCGGAGTCCCCGGTCTTCTCTCTTATCTCTCTCGCCGGGATGATTTCAGCCTCGCCTACTACGACCAGGTCGCCGCCATTTTTCTTCGGGGAGAACATGAAACCGTCAAGGGAAACGCTCTTGTCGGCGAGAAAAAAGACAACCGATACCCGGTTGGAAAACTGGCCCTCGGTCAGCTCTATGTTTCCCAGAGAAAATTCGACGAGGCCATCGAGCAATTGACCCTGGCAACCGAGTGGGAGTACCCGGTTCCCGAAGCTCATTTCGCCCTCGGATCTCTCTACCGGGCCATGATGAAAATGCCCGAAGCAGAAGCGGAGATGCAAAAAGCTCTTGCGATCCAACCTCGCTGGGTCGAGGCCCACTTCACCCTTGCGAAGATCCTCCTTCAAAAGTCACCCCCGTACCTGGCGGAGGCCGAAACCCACCTTCTCGCCTGCCTCGACATTGACCCCAAGTCAGTCCAGGCAAGGCTGGAATACGCCATCCTTCTCGCAACGTCTCAGGAAGCAGACAAGGCCCAGAAGATCCTGCTCGACCTCGTCTCGGAATATCCAAAAGATGTCAGCCTGCTCTACACTCTCGGTCAACTCCAGGAAGGCCGAAGGCGTCCTCAGGAAGCCAAAGCGACCTACCAAAAGGTGCTTGAGCTGGACGCGAATCACTACTTTTCCTACTACGCTCTTGGTGCCATCTTCTTTCAGGAACGAGACTGGGAAGGTGCCAAAACACTGGCCAAGAAGGCTTTGGAGCTAAAGCCCAACGATCCCAAGTCAGAGCGCATGATCGAGGAATGCACAAAAAAACAGGCTCGGAACGACGCCGCAAGCAATCCTTCCGGATAGGAAAAACGATCAGGAAGAGCCCAGGTCATCCCCCAGCTTCTTCCGCGCGTCCTTACCTGCAGGAGAAGCGGGATCAATCGCGACTGCCCGGCGGTAACTCTTGCTTGCCTCCTCATCTCGATCCTCATCCTCGAAAATGAGTCCCTGATGAAAAAGCGCCGCCGCTGCGAGCCGCGGATCCAGCTGCCCATTCCGCACGAAGGACTCTGCCCCGGCAGCGACAGCTTTCAAGTCCTTGTGGGATTGCTCCTTCCGGCCAAACCAGGAGGGGATATGAAAAGTGCATGCCCCCCGAAGAAAACGAATCTCGGGATCCTCCGGGGCTTCGGTCACCGCTTGATCGAGCTTGGCCAGGCCCGATTTGGCAAGGGACCCTTTCTTCCAGAACATCAGTGTGGTCGCCGCCTGAAAGAGCTCGATGCCCCCGGAGTACGCGAGCACTCTCAAATTCCCTGGGCGCTCTGATCGCAGCTCGGCAATCAACTCCTCGCAGGTGGAAAAGGCCTTGGAATCGCCGTTAATCCCATCGTAGTAAAGCCTTTTCGCCCGGTAGTACTTGGACTCGTACGACTCCTCAGAGGGCGAGGTTTCCCCAGAAATTCCTTCCATGGGGTCGATCGGCTTCTCTAAATTTTCGGTCGTTCCAAGATTCTGACATCCAAGAACCCCGGCCAGGAGAATAGACAGAAAGAGCATCCAGGAAAATTGGGTTCGCAAGGCTATTTGCCCCCCCTTGCAGACGTCCGGTAAAAAGGTGCACCATGTACGGAAGACAGTGGTTCGCCTCAGAAGTTGTGTGCATAAGTTTCGAGGTCAGTGTTGTCGAGATCAAGACGCGACGACAAAGCATGTTAGGAGAAAACACGTTGCGAAGGAGCAACGCAGATATCGGCGACGATGGTCCGAAAGTTATGCACAGAACTTTTGAGACGCACCACTAGTCTACAAGTAGGTTACTTTTCCATGGACTGAGCTGGAGCTGGGGCGTTTCTCCGCGAGTCCTTTTCCTTTCCTCAAAGACTCTCAGCGGACACATTCATGCCAAAGCGTATCCTCATCGTTGGAGCCGGCCCCGGTGGTCTCGCCGCTGCACTCCTCCTTGCCCGGTCCGGTTGCGAGATCCACGTTTTTGAGAAGCAAAACCGGGTCGGCGGCCGCACATCTGTCTTCGAGGAAGATGGTTTTCGGTTCGATCTCGGCCCAACTTTCTTTCACTACCCACGAGTCCTGGAAGAAATCTTCACCGCGGCCGGCGAAGACCTTCACCAGGAAGTCGACCTCATGCCCGTCGACCCGTTCTATCGCCTCGTCTTTGGAAGCGGCGGAGAACTTCGTGCCACCTCCGATGTAGCAACGATGGAAAGGATGATCGCCTCTCTCGCCCCCCAAGATGCCGGGTCACTCCGACGCTGGCTTGGAGACAATCGACTCAAGCTCGCGCAGTTTCGACCCTGCCTGGAGAACCCCTTCCTGAGCTGGAAGGACATCCTCCATCCCCAGGTCATGAAGCTTCTGCCTCTTCTCAAACCCTGGCGCTCTCTTGACGACGACCTCAAGCGCTACTTCAAGGATCCCCGGATTCGCCTGGCCTTCTCGTTTCAGTCCAAGTATCTGGGCATGTCTCCTTTTCAGTGCCCGAGCCTCTTTTCCATCCTGTCTTTTCTCGAATACGAGTACGGAGTCTTTCACCCCCGAGGTGGTTGCGGTGCCGTCACCGAATCGGTGGCACGAGTCGCGGAGCGCCAAGGGGTCAAGATTCACCTGGGCGAAGCCGTCGAATCCATTCAATTCGAAGGGCGAACAGCCCGCGGGCTCACCACGAATCGACAGGAATACAAGGCCGACGCCATCATCGTGAACGCAGACTTCGCCCAAGCAATGACCAAGCTCATTCCCGATCGCTTGCGACGTAAATGGACGGATCGAAAGATCGCCAAGAAGCGCTTCTCCTGCTCGACCTTCATGATGTATCTGGGGCTGGAAGGTGAGCAGCCTTCGATCCCTCACCACAACATCTACATCTCCAAGAAATACGAAGACAATCTGAACGAAATCGAGCACAAGCATGTTCTGAGCGAAGATCCCTCCTTCTATCTGCAAAACGCAACCGTCACCGATCCGTCTCTTGCGCCGGAAGGAAAAAGCACCCTGTACACGTTGATCCCGGTGACTCATTGCCACTCGAACGTCGACTGGGAATCCGAAAAGGCCCGCTACCGGTCCCTCGCGTTTCGTCAGCTCGAAAAACTCGGACTCTACGGAGTTGAAGAACGGATCGTTTTCGAACGAATCCTGACTCCGACCCAATGGGAGCAGGATTACGACATCTATCGAGGAGCAACCTTTAGCCTGGCCCACAACCTCGGACAGCTCTTGCACCGACGACCAAGAAACAGATTCGAGGATCTTGACGGACTCTACCTGGTCGGTGGAGGCACTCATCCCGGTTGCGGTCTCCCGGTCATCTTCGAATCCTCACGAATCACATCGAAGCTCGTGCTGGCGGACCTTATGGTCGACCCGAACTGGAACACTGCTCCCATCAGAACTCCCCAAAAACCACAAGTCGTGGAGACTCTATCGTGAAAGAAGAAACGCAAATCGGAGTCATCGGATCCGGCCTCGGAGGCCTGGCCGCCGCCTGCACCCTTGCCGCGCGCGGCGCCTCGGTGGTTCTCTTCGAGAAGAATCCCTGGCTCGGCGGAAAGGCTGCGGCCCTCGAAGACGGGGGATTCCGTTTTGACATGGGGCCGACCATTCTCACCCTCCCCTCCGTCCTGCGTCGGATCTATTCAGAAGCTGATCGCAACCTTGATGATGAACTCCCTCTCATCCAGCTCGACCCTCAGTGGCGCTGTTTCTTCGAGGATGGATCAACTCTCGACCTGCTCTCCGATATCGAGAACATGTGCGCTTCACTACAAGAATTCTCGAAAGACAAGGGAGCGGGAACCCAATACCGAGACTTCCTTTCCTTCTCGGAGAAGCTCCACGGGATATCCGAACGTTTCTTTTTCTGGAAGTCGGTCGGGTCATTGTTCGATACCTTCGAGATGGGCACGACGTTTCAGATTTCGGTGCTAAAAGACGTCATGGCCATGCGACCGGGTCATACCGTTTCATCCACCATTCGATCCTTTGTCGACGATGAACGCGTCACCCAGATGCTCGATCATTTCACCCAATACGTAGGATCCGCTCCCGACGCTTCCCCCGCAGTTCTTTGCGGGATTGCACACATGCAAACCCAGGAAGGCATCTGGTATCCCAAGGGAGGAATTCGAGCCGTACCTCAGGCTCTGGAGAAACTGGCCCGAGACCTCAACGTGACGATCCGGACCGAGACCGGAGTAAAAAGGATTCTCACCGAAACAACCGCCAAGAGTGAGCGGGTCTGCGGGGTCTTACTTGATTCAGGAGAAGAGGTCAGGCTCTCCGCAGTCGTGTCCAACATGGATTCAGTTTTGACCCATCGAAATCTCCTCTCGGGAAAACCCTCCAGGCGATTTGAGAAGCGAAGAAAATACGAGCCTGCTTGCTCAGGAGTCGTTCTCTATCTCGGACTCGATCGAGGCTACGAGCACCTCCTTCACCACAACTTCGTCTTCTCGGGCGACCCGGAAGAAGAGTTCGAGTGGATCTATCGAAAAGGAGAGCCTGCTCCTGACCCGACCTGTTATGTAGCTGCTCCCGCACGATCCGACGACACGGTCGCGCCGCCAGGAGGCGAAGCACTCTACGTACTCGTTCACACTCCCTTCCTGCGATCCCATCACGATTGGAATCGCATGCTGCCCTCGTATCGGCGAACCATCCTCAACAAGCTCGAACGAACCGCAGGTCTGGAAGGACTCGAGGACAGGATCGTGACCGAGCATGCACTGACCCCGGAAGGGATTCGTGACCGTTACCGGGTTCTCGATGGCGCCATCTATGGCCTTGCCAGCCACGGGAAGTTTCTCGGGGCTTTCAAGCCGGCAAATCGGAGTCAAGACGTACAAGGACTCTACCTCGCCGGCGGAGCCGCCCATCCCGGCCCGGGAATGCCAATGGTATTGATGTCCGGGTGGATCGCTGCGGACAGCCTCTGCCAGGATGGCCTGGTGAAAGGTGAATCCGTTGAGCTCGCGGCAACGAAGTAACCGCCAAAGGATCGATCCAGAATCGAAAATGATGAGGAATTTGAACGGAGAAAACGAGAGCAAAAAAGGCTCCTTCGACCCCGATCAACATCGATCGAACTTCGTCCGCGGATTCTTCGAACGACACGCCCAGAAGATCATCCGTAAGAGCTTCCACGCACTTCGTATCTCCCGAAACGGCCCGGCGCCGAGGCTTCCCAAGATTCCGGTTGTGATCTATTTGAATCACCCTTCCTGGTGGGACCCGATGGTTGGCATTGCTCTCTCCCGCTTGCTCTACTCCGACCGCCGTCACTACGTACCCATTGCTTCCGAAATGCTGGAGAAATACAAATTTCTGAGAAGGCTCGGGTTCTTCGGCGTCGATTCTACGAGGCGGGGAACGACGAAGTTTCTCCGCACCGTCGATCTGATATTCAAGCGGAATGACGCGGTCCTTTGGATCACGCCGACCGGAAAATTCAACGACCCTCGCGAACGTCCCGTCGTGTTTGAAAAAGGAATCGGCCATCTTGCGGAGCGAGCCTCGAAAGCACTCCTGATTCCCATGGCTCTTGAGTATCCATTCTGGGACGAGCGGTATCCCGAGGCTCTGGTTCGATTCGGACCGGGAACCCGGGTGGAAGACCGGCAGCAAACCGGCGAAGAATGGCGGCACTACCTCGAAAAAACCATGGTGGACAACCAGGAAGCCCTTCGCGCCGAAGTGGTCACAAGAAACCCGGATCATTTCGCCACGCTTCTTACGGGGTCGGCGGGCATCGGTGGAATTTACGACATCTGGCGATCGATGGTCGCAAGATTGCGGGGAGAAGAATTCAAGGCAAGTCACGGAGATCGTGAGTGATGCTGGGATTCTCCCTCGCCATAGCAAGCGCCGGATGTGCGGTTCTTCCCGCTCTTGTCTTCGCTCGAAACCTCTTTCTATATCGACCGCTCAGCAAACAAACCGAATCATTACCGTTACTCATGGACGAGAACGGGAAGAAGAGTGGTCTTTCCATCTTGATCCCGGCGAGAAACGAGGAGGCGTCCATCGGCGAGGCGATCGAGTCCGCCATTTCAAGCATCTCTCGGACTGCAGGAATCCCCATCGAGGTCATCGTCATGGATGATGGGTCTACCGACGACACGGAAAGAATCGTCGCAAAGATCTCTCAACGCGACGAGCGGGTGCGCCTTGTTACCGCCCCGCCGCTTCCGGGTGGCTGGTGCGGAAAACAACATGCCTGCTTCCAACTTTCAAAAGTCGCACGATATGACCTATTTCTCTTTCTGGACGCGGATGTCCGCCTGGAGAGTCACGCCCCCGAGCGGATGATCTCCTACCTGCTGACCCATGAGATTGATCTCCTGAGTGGCTTCCCGCGCCAGATAACCGAATCTCTGACCGAAAAGTTGGTTCTCCCGCTGATGCACTTCGTTCTTCTGGGATTCTTACCCATGGACCAGATGCGCAGCACCAGAAAGCCATCGTTCGGAGCAGGGTGCGGGCAGCTCTTTCTCATCCGGAAAGAGGCCTACGATTCATGTGGCGGCCACGGAGAGATTCGCGAATCTCTCCACGACGGAGTGAAGCTCCCTCGCGCCTTCCGCGCCGCCGGTTTCTCCACTGATCTTTTCGACGCCACCGACATTGCCCGGTGCAGGATGTACAGAAGCACCCATGAGGTCTTCTTCGGGCTCTTGAAAAATGCCGGAGAGGGTTTGGCGGCTCCGCGCCTCATCGTTCCCGCGACCGTGATTCTCGTCGTGGGGCAGGTCTTGCCGATCCCGCTACTGTTGTATTTCCTTCTCGCACCTGGTGCATCCGAGGGAGAGCTTTCAGGGCTTTGGTTCGCTGCTCTTGCCACATCTATTCTCGCGAGCCTTTATCCTCGCTTTCATGCCGCGTGGCGGTTTCGGCAGCCCTGGATCTCCCCGCTCCTTCACCCGGTTGGAGTCATGATGCTTCTCTTCATCCAGTGGGCAAGTCTGGTAAGACAACTTCTTGGCAGTAACCCGACCTGGAAGGGCCGAACGTACGGAGGAGCAGCAGACGAAGAAGAACGGGAAGAAGGCGCGCCTTCCGGTTAAGATGGCGCCGAATCTTGATCCAGATCTGGAGGCTGTCATGTTCACTCAAAACGCGACCCCGATCAAAATCATCGGGATGATCGTCGTTCTTTTCTTTGCCCCGCGGTCGCTGGCCATCGAAAAGGAAGGCCTGAAGCCCCTCGACATTTTCGAGTTCGAGAGCGCCACGTCACCCCAGATTTCTCCGGATGGGTCTCGGGTCGTATATGTTCGAAACCACGCGGATATCAAGACGGATGGGCGGTACAGCAATCTTTGGATCGTGGATGCCAGCGGCGAGAACCACCGCCCTCTGACCACCGGTCATTTTCATCAGATGAACCCACTCTGGTCTCCGGACGGAACCCGCCTCGCTTATCTATCAGACGAAGATGGGTCGCTCCAGATTCACGTCCGCTGGATGGAAACGGGTTCAGCAACGAAAATCACCCATCACATCGAAGCCCCATCGGCGATCTCCTGGTCACCGGACGGGGAGATGATCGCCTTCCTGGCACTTGTCCCCAGTACCCCCGAACCGATCGCCAAACTTCCAACCCCTCCTGAAGGAAGTCAATGGGCGGCGCCTCCAAAAGTCATCACGGATCTCGTGTATCGATTCGACCAGCGGGGATATCTGAAGACAGGCCACACCCACGCCTTCGTGGTTCCGAGCCTCGGAGGAACAGCTCGCCAGATCACATCGGGTAACTACCACCACGGCGGTGCCTTTCTGACTCGAGAAGCGCCCCAATGGACGCCCGACGGAAAGAGCCTCATTCTCGCTGCCAATCGCACGGACGATTTCCAGAAGGACTTGCTTCAGACAGAAATCTACGAGTTTTCGCTTCAAGGAAAGATGAAGGCCTTGACCCAACGGGAAGGTCCGGACATCTCTCCTGCCATCTCCCCGGACGGGAAGAGAATCGCCTATGTTGGCTTCGATGACCGGTACCAGGGCTTTCAGGTGCAAAATCTCTACATCATGAACCGAGACGGAAGCGACCCCCAGGTCCTCTCCAGGAATCTCGATCGAACCGTTTCCAACCCTCAGTGGGCAGCAGACGGTAGTGGCATCTATGGCCTGTACGACCAGCACGGAAACACTCGCCTGGCGTTCTTTTCGCTCGACGGCAATCATCGAGACCTTCATCAAGATGTTGGAATCGGTGGGTCTGCCTATCCGCGCCCCCAGTACTCGGTGTCGAGAAATGGAATCTACGCATTTCCACACACGCGTCCGGACCGCTTCGGAGAGATTCTTGTCGGTTCAGCGACAAGTAATCACGACTACCCTTCTCGCGTGGTGGTATCAGTCAACGAGGATCTGTTCAAGCAAAGAGAACTCGGCACAGTAAAGGAGATCTGGTACGCCTCATCGAAAGATCAGCGAAGGATTCAGGGATGGATCATGACTCCTCCCAATTTCGACGGCAGAAAGAAATATCCCTTGATCCTCGAGATCCACGGGGGTCCATTTGCCAACTACGGCGATCGATTCGACATCGAAAAGCAGATGTGGGCATCTCAAGGTTATGTGGTCTTTTACTCGAACCCTCGCGGTAGCACCAGCTATGGAGAGGAGTTCGGAAACCTCATCCACCATGCCTATCCCGGGGATGATTTCCACGATCTTGATGACGGAGTGGATTCGGTCGTCGAAAAAGGCTTCGTCGATTCAAGAAATCTCTTTGTCACCGGCGGAAGCGGAGGTGGAGTTCTCACGTGCTGGATGATCGGAAAGACAACCAGATTCGCCGCTGCTGTTTCCGCATACCCGGTGATCAATTGGGCGAGTTTTACCCTGACGACCGACATTGCCGGCTTCGTCAGTCAGTACTGGTTTCCGTGTCTTCCCTGGGAAGATCCACAGCATTACTGGGACCGATCGCTCTTATCCGTGATCGATCAGGTCGAAACTCCAACCATGCTGATTACCGGCGAGAACGATTGGCGCACCCCGATTTCCGAATCGGAACAGTACTACCAGGCTCTCAAACTTCTTGGAGTCGAAGCGTCCCTTGTTCGCTATCCCGACGAGGCCCATGGGATTCGAGCGAGACCGAGCCACCATTTCTCGAAGATCCAGCACATCGTAGGGTGGTTCGAGCGCTATCGGACAAAGTCGAGAGGTCAGTAGAGCCTCTTTCACAGCTCTCAACCAGTCCATGGAGGAATATCGTGGCACGTGTTCAAGTGGGAGACCCGGCACCTCAGTTTGACGTGACTTCTCATGAGGGAGACCGACTCACCCTTTCTTCTTTCCGGGGGAAGAAGCCCCTGGTGATCTTCTTTTACCCCAGGAACAACACTCCGGTTTGCACGAAGGAAGCCTGTTCGTTTCGAGACGGGTTCGAAGATTTCGTCGATGCCGGTGTGGTCGTGATCGGGGTGAGCGGCGACTCGAACGACAGTCATCGCGAGTTTGCGAAGAGCCAAAGACTTCCATTTCCGCTTGTTTCTGACGAAAAAGGGACGCTCCGAAAAGCGTTCGGCGTGCGAAAGACGTTGGGATTCATGCCAGGTCGCGTCACCTATGTGATCGATTGCGCCGGAATCGTGAGGCACATCTTCAGCGCTCAGTTCGCGGCAAAGAAACACATGCAAGAGGCTCTCGCGATCGTTCGTGGACTCGAGGTGAATACGGGTTAGCAAGGTCTCGATGGGGGGACTCTGTTTGCCCTACCGAGCCTCACCCCACCCGGGAATCTCCCAGACAACGATCCACTCATCTTCGAACACAGCCTCCCCGAGCTCCCTTGTCAGGACCGAGCGATACTTGACGAGCCGGGCGCCGTATTCTTGAGCCACCGCTTCTTCTTCCCCACTCGCCACCTTCGCTTGCTGGATCTCCCTCCAAGCAAGGCTAAGCGGTGCATAGAGAACTCGCACTCTCTTTCCCGGAGAGCCCCCTCGACTCTTCACTTTCTTCCTGCTCTTGGCCTGGCTCCCCACCGTCTTCTTTTGCGCGATCACGTACCGGACATTTCCTGACCGCAGATGATCAACCCCGTCCCTGGAAAACTGATCGACCTTCGTCGAACGCATGTCTCCCAACATGCTCAAAGACGGGTGAGTCACAAACGAGCGGGTTGATTGAGAAGTAAGACTCGTATAGCCCTGGGTCAATGGTTTTCGATGAATCGTCTGGAGATACATCTGGAGCCCGAGAAAATCCTCCCCGACATCGTAGATCGCATATTGCTCCGGGTCATTGGCAATCTTCTCGTAAAATGGCGACACCTGAATGGGAGACTGCATCGGCAACGGGCCCTGCCACATCTCCGCCCCCACGAGCAGCAACGATGCCGCGCTCACAATCACCACTCTTTGGCGAGAGAGTCTCGAGAGGATGCATTTCAGCCCGAACCCCGCCAGGACCGCCATCACGAAACTCGTCAGATAAAGAATCCGCTTGGGTGCCCGCCCCACATTCAACAGCGGAATTTCCTCGATCAAATTGTAAGGAAGAAAACCCGTCCCCGGGATCGGCTGACCGCCAATTCGCAACTCGGTGCCAAGGGCCAGAGAGAAGATCCCAAGGAGCAAGAAGAACCAGAGTCCTGCCCCTCGCTTCAACCCGAAGATCACTCCGCAAACACCAAGGAGAAGCGTCGTATAACCAAAAAATGTCGGCCAGGAAAGAAGCCAGGACGCGTTGCGGTATCGAGCCCCCAGCAAGTCCACAGCCCGAAACGCCTCTTTGCCCGCACGAACAAACTGATAATCATCGCTATTTTCCAGCGACTCCCGAATCACGGGCATCGCCGAAGGAAGGAGAGTCACCGTACAAGTCACGGTAAAGAGAAGAAGAATCATCCAAAAACGACGATCCTTGAAGACCGATGGAGTGCTCACCAGCCGATAAACAACCATCAAGAACCCGAGAATGATCGCATGAACCAGGTAGTACCAGGAGTCGAGGCCGATGATGGTAAACGTGACCCCGGCAAGAACCGCATATCCCCATCGCTTCTCTTTGATGCCAATCAAGAAAAAGAGGGCAAAGAAGGGAAACCAGTGAATCCCTACGATCTTGATGTGCTGGAGGTCGTAGTGAAACGGGCTGAAGGTGAAGATCGCTCCGGCAACAAACGCGGCCATCGCGTGGCCAGTCAAGTACCGAACCAAGAAATAGGCCCCGAGCCCAGCCAGGACAAACGAGGCGAAAAACAATACATTGAACGCAAACCAGGGAGGCCCCACCTGCTGAAGAATCGCGCCGACCGCCGTGTTCGAAAGGGTCAGGGAATGCAAGGCGAGATTGACGCCGCCAGGATGATAGAGAAGATCCGTGAAGTAAGCGCTGCTTCCCCCCTCCAGCACTTCGGTCCGAAGGAACCAAAACGTCCAGAGATCCTGGAAATAGTCACCCGAAGAAGGAAACATGGAAAAAAGGGAGAACGCAACCGGGTAGGTCATCACTACCGTCAGCAACCCGTATCCCAGAAGGGCAAGCCCCCATCCAGGTCGGGTGCAGGTTGGCTGTGAATCGTCGATCAAGCTGGAATCGTTTCCCATTTGACCTTATATAGCACGCCAACCAGATTTTTCCAGCCGAGCAGAATGCCGGAGCCTAGTTCGGAACGAAGCTAACTCCAAACAAACCACGTCCGGGCAGGTTTCGGTTGATGTACCGATCGACAAAATCGTTGTAGTCGATGACACCCTTGGGAGGAACGATCACGATATCCAGTGGCTCGAGATAGACTTCATCCAGCGCCTGGGAGGCGACAAGCAAGTCCTCAAGATTCACCTTGCAGGCGTGGCGGAATCCATCTTCCCCTCGTCTCAGCAACACGACCTCCTCCACATTGGCCGTGTCTCGAACGTATCCCCCCGCCAATAATACGGCTTCGGTCAGAGTGAGACGACCGTGGATCGGCTTTTCTCCCGGGCTCTTGACCTCTCCCCCGACAAACACAACATGGCTCTTGGCGCTCTGGAGAATCACGGTGAGCTCGGGCTCTTTTAGCTGCTCCGAGAGTTTCTCGGTAAGCTCTCGGTCCACGGCCTCAACCGTTTTTCCAGCCACCACGACTTCTTCCGCAAACAAGATCGAGATCTTGCCATCCGGACGGATCATGATGGTGTCGTTGAACTCGGGATGATTGATGAATCGAATCTCGATTTCATCTCCCGGCTGCAGCCGGAAGCTCCCGAGACTCGCTCCGGACGGAGGAAAGTCCTTTGCATCGGCAAGATAGGGAAGGTCTTGCGCCCGATCCGGAATCGTTCCGCAACCGGAGAGAAACCCAAGAGCCAACGCCAGCACTCCGACCCAACAAGCATGATTCGACATCTCGATTCCTCGACTGAAAACTAGTCATTCCCTCGCCCACTGAACACAACTCCGAACGTCTTCACCAGGATCCATAGCTCCTGGCGCAAAGAAAGCTTCTCGGTGTACTCAATGTCCAGGTCCACCGTCTCATTGAACGCCACGTCCCTTCGACCATTCACCTGAACCAAGCCGGTGAGGCCTCCAGGGACCGAAAGTCTTTGCAAGGCACGGGGAGCATATCGATCCACCTCATCCGGCGAAGGAGGCCGTGGGCCCACAAGGGACATCTGGCCTCGCAACACATTCAAGAGCTGCGGCAGCTCATCAATGCTCGCCTTGCGGAGAAGACGCCCGATCTTCGTCACCCGCGGATCGTCAGGAATCCGGACCAGAAGACCCGTCGGCTCCTCATTCAGATGACGGACGTCCTCGAAGCTCGTCTCCGCTCCCTGGATCATGGTCCGCAGCTTCCACATGAGAAAGCGCTTCCCCCCCGCTGTCACTCGAAGAGCGAAGTAAAAGACTGGAGGTCCCGACAAAACCCGGATCAACAGGGCAGCCATCGCTACCACCGGTACGACGACCGGAAGCAAAAGCAGCGTGATGCCGATGTCCAGTGGCCTTTTCCAGATCGGTAGCCGCTTCTTTTCCACCGGCAAGTCGGCGATATAGAAGCTCGGTGGCGTCGACCACAGAATCCCAGCGAAATGCGGTCGCAACCCGGGCGCGACAGCGCTTCCCGACCTCGTGTCTGAGGGCTTCATCATGAAATACCTGACTTATTAGCTGACTCAACCGTTCTTCATTCCCCACGGGAAAGACTAACGCCGCCTCCCCCACCGCTTCCAGATTCGCCGGAATATCGCTGACAATCGTCGCAATGCCGTAAGACATGGCCTCCAGCAGCGCCATGGATAATCCCTCTACCCGTGACCCCTGCACATACACCGAGGCTCCAGAATAAAGAAGATCCAGATCTGGCTCGTGCAAGGGACCGGTAAAGACCACATTCGGCCCCGCGATTTCTTTCAACCGATTCACATAGCTCGAGGTGTAACTGGCCTCTCCGGCCATCACCAGCTTCCCCCTCGGATTGACCTTCTGAAACGCGCCAATCAAGGTGTCGCAGGCCTTCTCCGGAACCAGTCGCCCCACATAAAGAACGAAAGGCTCCCCCTCGATCCCGAACTTCCACACCGGAGGTCGATCTTCACGTTCGGGAGGAAGAGTCACGCCCTGCGGAATGTGAGTACACGTTCTCCCGTACTCCGCCGAAAACCACTCCTGCAACGCCTTGGAAATGGTGGCCGTGTGATCGGGCAGGATCGCACCGAGTCGCTCAAAACCACGAAGCACTCGGCGTCCCAACCAACCAAACTTGTCCCGCTGCCAGTCCAATGCATGAACCTGAAGCAAGCTCTTCTTTCCCAGGATCCTCGGAATTCCGGCAAACGGAGAAAGAGCCGTTCCATGGAAATGCACCACATCGAAATCGCCAAAGGACGAAACCAGCGTGGCCCAAAGACCATAGGAAAGAGTATCGAGAGACTTCGTCGGGACATGAGGTAAACTGACGACCTTCATTCCGTCGACCGTCTCTTCTCCCTTGACGGCCCATTTCCGGCGCACGAACAACGTGACCTCGTGGCCCCGTGAAACTAACCGGGGACCCACCTGAGAGAGGATCTTCCCGTAGGCATCCGGATACGGATAGCCTCTCAGACCAATGACGGCGATCTTCACTCGTCAAGCCCCTTCCCGGAAGAAGGTGTTCCCGATGAGGCGGTCGGTACCTTGTTCTCTCCGAAGTGAAGAGTTGGAAAGCCGTCCGCTTCCGACCTTGGCTCGGGTACCTGTTCATCTTCCGAGACAACGATCGGACTGACATGAACAGGCGCCTCGGGAGCAGGCGATGTCGGATGCATCAGGGGGAGCCCGAGATGGGCTTTTAATTTGAGACCAGCCGCCGACCACGCATAGCGAAGTGGATTCCGGCGTACCTCGGGATAAACGGAGCACGACATGAAGCACTTCTCACACCCTGCGATTTCACTCCTTGTCTTCTGCATCGTTTCCCCGGTCCAGATCTCGGAGAAAAGATTCTCCTTGATGTTCCCGAGGGGTATGTTCAGAACGTTACAAGGGAAAACCTGACCCCACGGGTCGAGGAAGAAGAATCGGTTCCCCGCCGTACAGGGAATCGAACGCCCATGGCCCGCCGCGCGCCGGAAGAGCCCATGGCTGAATAGCCCTCGGAACCACCTCTTGGGAGACCAGCTTCGCAGTTCCGCCCGGGTAATTTTTTCGAGTTCCTCTCGAAGCCGATCGGAGGCTGCACAGGCGTTATTCGTCTTCTGAAAATGAACCTCGGAGTTCTCGGTAACCACACATCCAAAGTCCAGTCCCTGCCGGCGGGCCAGTTGATAAAGTGCATAGCTGGAGGAGAGGTTCGCCTCCTGCATGGTGTGAGCCACCACGACCCGTCGCACTCCGATCGACTGAAGACGCCGAATCGTTTCAAAACTCTTCTCGAATCCCTTGGGAATACCTCGGATTTCTTCGTGCTGAGCTTTCAGGCCGTCGATCGAAACCCCAACTTCTGCCGTCGGATCATGACGGAGAATGTCACGCATGATCTCTTCTGTGCGCTGGGGTTGAAACCCATTCGTCGTGATCACGATCTGGGCTCGAGGCGCCGTCTCTTTCATCGCCGCGACAAGATCGGCAAGATCCGTTCGAAGGAATGGCTCGCCTCCGGTCACGTTGATGTGACGAAGAGTCGAGGGCAACTTGCGAAGGTCATCCGCCGTCAGAGTGGGCTTCTCGGTCGTCTGCCACAGGTTGCACATGTTGCAGCGGGCGTTGCAAAGATACGTCACCGCAACAATCGCCTCACTGGCCACCGGATTTGGGTTATTCAAGAATCGACCTCGACATGATCGGAGAAGACGTGAATACCGGAACGTTCAAACGAGTACGAGATCTCCTTGACTCGTGCCGCTGAAAGCTCGCTCCGAAGACGATCCTGGTTTTCCGGCAGACAGTAGAGCATCATCACTCCACCCCCACCGGCACCGCAGATCTTTCCTCCCAACGCTCCCGCGCGAGTGGCAGTTTCATACAACTCATCGATTCGCGACGTTGTCACTCGGCTTCCCACGTTCCGTTTCTCGAGCCAGGAGAGATGCATCAACTCACCAAGGATGTCCAGATCCCCCGATTCAAGGCCCTCTGCCATACGCAAGCCAAGTTCACGAATCCGGTCCAGCCTGGCGAGCACCGAGGAGTCACGCTGCTGCATGCTCCTTTGCTGTCCCCCGGCAATCGGAGAAGAGTCACGCGCAACTCCCGTGTGAAAGAGAAGGATTCTCTGCTGGAGACCTTCCCACGAGGATTCATCCAGCTCGAGCGGCACGACCTCGACCTCCCCTTCCCGGAAAAAGATCTTGTTCATGCCTCCGAACGATGCCGCGTAATGGTCCTGACGCCCCGTGACTCGCCCGAGATGATTTCGCTCGATTTCAAACGCGGTCTCCGCGACCTCGGCCCGACTTCGACTGTTCCCGCCAACACATTCAAGAAGACCGACGAGATTCACACCCATCGACCCCGACGAGCCGAGCCCGGCGCCCATGGGAAGATCCATGGTCATGGAAAGATCGAGTCCGTGGTCCCTTTGATAGCGAAGAAGAACGCTCTTGGTGTAGGAAAGTGGATCCTCGACAGAAATCGACGATTCCGTCTCCGGATCGAAAACAACGGATCCATCGGGGCAATCAATGCGAATCCCCTCCCCCTCCCAGGGAGCAATGCGAGTTGTTATATATCGATTCACGGTTGCCGAGAGTACAAAACCACCGTCGCGGCAGAAGTACTCCTCAAAGTCCGTACCTCCCCCGCCAAAGCTGACTCGCAGGGGAGTCCTTGCGCACCATGCGCCCTCGGTGATGTCTACCGGCGTGAGTCGCGTTTGTCGTTTAGTTGCATGCATCTTGGTGTTAACCCTATGAGGATCTTTCTTCATGACCGTTGCGAATCTCTGTTCTCATCTCGTCGGCTTCCCCGGATCCCGTCACCAGACCTTCGGCTGTGCTACAAAGAGAAAGTCTCGAGACCTCATCCGAAGACAACGTAATCCCGGAAAGCTCGACCCCATCTCCAACACAACAGCCAGGAGCAATCAGGCAATCGGTAAGATTGACTCCGTCACCGAGAGTGACTCCGGAAAGAACTACACACCGCTTGAGGCGTGCGCTTCCTCCAAAATGCACGTTCGCACCAACAAACGACTCCGAAACCTCAACGTCCTGAGGAACCGTATCGATCGCCGACAGAAGCCACGCCGCCCGGCGCTCTCCGTCTGTAAAGAGTCGGCGTCGGGTCCCCATCACTTGCTCTACACATTCTCGAGCCGGCTTCATCAGCTCCGGCCTTGAAAGAGCATCAAGGTGAGCAAGCTGATAGGACCGAGGAGTTCCCAGATCAACGACTTCGCCCTGCAGAGCAACGGTTCCGATCGCAACACCAGCCGCAAGCAAGGGAGGAAGAGCGTCGTCTTCCAGTCCGTGCGGATGATCCATGAATCGATCCAGGAAGGTCGGCTCCACGGCCATGACCCCGGCATTCAGGGGAAGAGTGTAAGGCGACGCATCTTCAAGCGATCCCGTTTGACGATCATCGATGGGAGGCACCCGCACAAGAGACTTCAGAAGACCGTGATCGTCTACCGTCAGACGGTGACCACCGTTTCCGCCGCAATGTGGAAGGTAGCCCAAGGTTGCTTCGGCATCGCCGAGAACATGAGCCCTGGCCAGAGCGGGAAGGTTCACCCGGATCAAGTTGTCCCCGTTCAAGACATAGCAAAGGGAATCCACCCGATCCTTCATCGCACCGAGAGCGCCACCTGTTCCGAGAAGAACTGGCTCCCTCACGACTTCTACGACAAAATCGTCGTGGGTCTTCCTCTCTGCGAGGAAACTCATCACATCATCTGCTCGGTAGCAGGCATTCATGATGACCCGACGAACTCCAACCCTCTGGAGTAGCCTCAGAGTATGCTCGAGGACCGGAACTCCCATATAAGGAGCAAGGACCTTGGGCATGGAGCGGGTCAATGGCTCCAGACGAACTCCCCTCCCGGCGGCAAGAATGATGGCGGTATCAATCACAAGAGCACCTCTCCCTCCGTGTTCGGGATCGAAAGAGGGCTATCGGGAGACCCGGAAAGAAAGCCTTCGATTTTGAGGAGAGCATCATCAAGGTCATTCGCCAGTGCTTCCGGCTCTGCCGGTGGCTCGTCATCCAGAGATAGATCCGGATCCACGAGAAGCGTGTGGGCATGAACCGCTCGGCCCGCTTCGATGTCCGTCCCGGAATCCCCGATCAAGAAGACGGGAAGATCAGAAGATGCGGGTACATCAGAAAGAGCTGCATGGAGAAGACCGGGCTTTGGTTTTCGACAGTTGCATCCGGCCTGAGGTTGGTGAGGACAGAAGAAGACCTGATCCATCCGCCCGCCATGGTCTTGAACGCATCGACTCATGGTTTCCATCACAGACACAACGTCTTCAACCGGAGTGAGTCCCCGGCCGACGCAAGATTGATTGGAAACGATTCGAACACTGAGGGAGAGGTCTCTTGCGCGGCGAAGCGCACGAAGGCTACCCGGAAGAAATTCAAATTCCTCCCAGCTCGTCACGTAGCCGTGAGGATTCTTCCGATTGATCACTCCGTCGCGATCGAGGAGAAGTATTCCTCGGGTCGGTTCGGTGACCTTGTTCAGTTTGACTTCGATGGGGCGAAGCATCCGGAAGCTCCTTGCGCACACTTGAGTCAAGCCGGTGGCGCATCGGTCACCACCACACCAACGACTCGAACACCGCATTCCTTCAGGCGAGCCACGCTTCTTTCTCCGCGCTCCCACGAGAGAGCGCCGAAACGACAAACCATGATCACCGCATCGGTAAGACGCAGAAGTCGATCACAATCAGGCTCTTCTTCAAGCGAGCCCACATCGACGACGACAAGCTCACGCTCCGAACAAACATCCTTCGCCGTCAGCACACATCGAAGCAGCTCCGAAGAAGACGCCGCTTCCACGACCATGAAGGAGTTCTCTTCCGTCATGACCCGACGGGATCGAGGCACATCTTCCTTCGGTCCACTCGACCTGGCCTTGAATCCAAGCCCTTCTTCCTCGGTGCGTGCCCGGCGCAAAAAGGTCACCTGCTGTCCGCTGGCGGCTACGTGGACGGAAAAGGCCGAAGCCAGAGAGTTCACACCCTCGTCCCGTCCCACCGAAAAGAAGCCGACAACCGTCGAACCATCCGTTGAGTGACCGACCTCCGATGCAACCCTTCGGCCGATCTGATCCAGTTGCTTGGCAAGAAGCGGATCTACATTTGGAGCAAGAACACGCTCTTCCGCCCCCGGACTTTCCGGAGTGGAATCGTCTTCCATTTCCTCGTCGTCAACAACAACATCGAGCTCGGGCTCATCGTCAACAACGACGTCCAGCTCCTGCTCTTCGCCAAACTCTGACTCGTCGTCCGAAACAACGTAAGCAACATCATCACGGTTTTCCTGCTCCAGATCGGAGTGGGAGAGATGGGCATTTTCATACGCCATCGTGTCCTCAAGAATTACCTCTGAATCCAGGATCACGTCGGAATCCAACGACATCAGGATCCCCTCGGATTCGGACTTCGACCCGTCGTCCCTCCCACCTTTAGGGGGATCCGGGGCGTTTCCAAGGAGGTTTTCCTCCCGATCAGATTCTTGAAAAGGATTCCAGCTCATAACCTCGTCGCACCGTTGCAATGGTTGGTAACTGCAACATCTCCGAAATCTCCTCCGGAGACTTAAAAGTTCTATCGGTGTACTCAAGCACCAAAACAAGACCCAGAGAGACCATCAACGTGAAGCCGAGACCACAAAGCAGGAGGAGAACTCGGCTTGGCCCTAACGGCTTGATCGGGCGACACGGAGGATCAATAATCGAAACGTTCGAGATCCGTTCCAGATCCAGGGCGAAGTTCGTTCGAGCGTGGTCAAGATCGATGAGGCTCCGCGAGAGTCGCTCCCGCGAAAGATCGGTCTCCCAGCCCAGTCGCTTCTCCTCGGCCTCGATCCTCTCCAGATGAGAGAGTCGGTCATGGGAGCTCGCGAGGAAAGATCGTTTCCTCTTGAGCTTCTCTTCCAGGCTGCGGATCTGCGCCTCCGCGTGCACGATCTCCGAATTGAGATTGACGTACACCGGATTCTGTTTGGTTTGATCTTCCTTCAGGGTCGAAGGAAGCTCGCCCTGAAACTGACGCAATCTCTCAATTTGCTCTCTTACATCCCGCAAGGGCTGATACTGGTCGGTAAACCGACTCGAGAGCGAGCTTTCGTCGAGGTAGAGCTGGGCAAGCCGCTCATAAACCGGAGTGAGTCCGTAGTTTGGCTTACCGTCCGTCGATTGATCTGCAACTCGAAGAGGCTCGGTGGCAAGCTCGGCAAGAAAACGCAGACGCCGCTGTTGCTCTCCGTGAAGCCATCCCTCAAAGTCTGCCGCTTCTTTCTCTACATCCGCGATCTTCTGCAGGAGGATCTCCCGCTCGGTCTTGATGGAATGGATCTCATGCTTCTTTCGGAAGCTCGTGTGGCTCTCCTCGCACGCTAGAAGATCCCCCTCTGCTTCCTGAGACTGGGTCTCAAAGAACGGAATCGCACCCTGAGTTTGACGAACCTCAAGATGGCGAGTGAGATACAGTTCAAGAGCGGCAGCGAGGAGTTCCCTGGCAGTAGCCGCGTTGCGATGGAGGTAGTTTAACTCAATCACATCCGAGTTCCGGATCGGCTTCACCCCCAGGCTCAGCTGGAACTTTCGAAGGGCCAGTTCCTCCTCGGTAAGCTCGGTGCTAAGACCGCTCGTGGTGAGAAGGGATTTCACCGAAGCCATTGAACTCGAAACAAGCGCTTGCGTCGTTTCGATCCAGGTCGGTTCTTCTGGAGCGGTCTCCAGGTCGAGCCCCCGGCCATTCAGGATCGGCCCCGGACCAACTCTCTCGATGGCGGATTCAGCAAGCCACCGACTCCGAAGGATTTGCACCTCCGAGTTGATCTCGTTCTCCCGCTTTCGATCTCCGGGGGATACCGTGGTTTCGGAGACGACCGTGGGGTCGACAGCGAGGTTTTCCCGCCCCAGGCGCAGCAGAATGCTCGCGCTGGACATGTACTTTCGGGGGAAGACCAGGAGCGCAAGCAAAGTGACGGCAGAACCCAGGGTCAAAACGGTCAGCGCCGTCTTCTTCCTGAGCTTCAATGCTCGCCATAGATGGAGTCGTTCAGTTCCCATAGCTTACGGCGGTATCGGCAAGAGCGCCCGGGAACTTAGGGATCACACAAAAATAAGTGCAGATTTTCTCCGTACCATGGGATGAGAGGGGTCAGGAGAAGAGGGTCGTTATTCGGGGTTTGTCGGATCCGACTCCACCGCCCCGATGTCCGGTCCTGAGCCGAGGTATTCGCCCCCGAAACCCACTCCCGCGTCGATCACCGGCGAACCCGAGGCCGGGACGAACCTTCCTGCTTCATCAGTGACAAGCTGAGGATCGGCAACAAAGCTCCCTTTATCCAGACCGGTCACGGACTGGAACTGGGCGAGAGTCATGGACTCCCAGCTCCACTGCACTTCCCGGTTACCGGCTTCGACATCAAGTGTGTTCTTCATGCCGACAATCGGATCGAGGAGTTCGGAACTTGGCAACAGAATCGCCAGGGCCGCATTGTCATTGTAGGCGAGGATATTGTTGGCAATCATGATCTCGCGGCTCAGGCCCTCCACCGAGATCCCCGATCCTCCGTTGTAGATCGAAGTATTGTGGAGGAAAGTGTCACCGACCGAGTCATAGACCCAGAATCCGTTCCCCCAGGGAGAACCGTTACGAGTAGAGACATTGCGATAGAATAGAGCTCCCGATGGATTCTCAAAGCTCGTGAACCCGTTGCCTTCATTGTCACGGCTCAGGCATCCCATGACCCGCATTCCGGGGCACTCCACTCGGTTTCCATCGGTGCCGATCCCGTTGCGGTTTTCATAGGCTTCGCAGCGAACAATCCAGCTCTCCGGCGCTTCTTCCGCGATGATTCCTTCGAAATTCTCAAAGGCTCGGACGCCAAAGATCAGGGATTCCTTCACCTGATACAAGCTATAACCAAGCAAGATGTTTCGGGATGAGCTTCCGCCAAGAATCCAGATTCGCTCGGAACCATTTCCCACATGGACACCGGCATGATGGGTGATGAGATCTCCACAGTTTTCAATAACACATTCTTCGATCCAGCAGTTCTTGGAGCTGGAGACATCCATTCCATGGTTGGTCAGAGCATCCCGAACCGAGATGTCCCGTAGCCGGATTCCTTCGCTTTCAAAAATCCACAATCCCTGTTCCTTGGTGCCAGAGATGGAGATTCCTTCAACCGTAATGTGGTCAGCTTCTTTGATCCAGAGCCCTTGATCCCGCACTACGAACTCAACTTCTGCATCCTGGGGGTCAGTATCACCCGAGAGACGAATCTCCACCTTGCCTCCACGATAGCGATAGCTCTTGGGCATCAAAGCATCATCCGGACCAAGATGGAGGAGGGCAGATCCATTCACATAAACTCCCACAGGATCGACCTCATGGGACACTTCGTAACCTGCCTCCACGAAAAGGGGCGAGAAACCCGTGATGAGATCACAGCCCGTAATCATCGGGCTTGCCCCTTCTGCATTTCGAATCCGAATCGGGTACCCGGGAACGCCTGACTGGCGCATCACGACTCGCTCCCGGTAAACGCCATCCTCAACAACGAGGTCATCCCCAAAGACGAGCTGATCAACCGCGTAGTTCAGGGTCTCCCACGGAAGCTCCGGGGTCCCTGGGTTTTGATCGCTCCCGAGATTCGCGTCCACGTGATAGGTGGCTCTCTCCGCTGGAAAGCGAATGGGGACCGAGATCGGGCTCGAGAGGGCGTAACCCCCCTCCGCGTCTTCGTCCTCGACAAACGCCTGGAGGTAAAGCGTTCTACCCGCGAATCGTTCCGGGACAATCCCACCTGAACGATGCCAGGTCGGATAGGTTCCAAGACGAACCGTTGGTACGAACCCGGGATCGCGCTGAGAAGAAGGGCGCACTTTCACGCCAAGAAACGCTCCCGAACCGAACAGATCCTCGACCTCTTCGTAGCCCGGCTCGAAGGAATAGGCGAGGTGAATTCCTTTTGAGGCTTCGGGGGAGTACAGAACGTCGATCTCAAATGGCTCCCCTCCCACCAGTTCGGAGATCAGGAGAACCGGAATCTTCCCTTCCGAGCTATGGGTTCCTCCGCCGGTCTCCTCCGTAGCACTGCCGGGAATCCAGTGGAAAGAGCCAGAATTGTTGAGAATGCCAATCAAGACGATGGCGGCCAGCAAGATGATGAGTATTCGGCGGGGAGTCACGGCTTTTTCTCGCGTTCAGGGGGATGCGAACGAGGATTCGTCGGGCCAAGACCGATGGCGCGATCGAGAGGATGTGTCCCAAAAATCTACCCCGCTCCAGGACATGAGTCAACTTAAAGCACTACAATTCATACATTTAAGACCACGAATAGCCCCACATCCCTCCCCCCTCACCTGTCTTGCCCCATTCTGACCTGCAAATAAGGTTTGGGCTCCGGGGCCCCGTCTGCCGAAAACCAGAAGAAGGAAATGGCGGAAGCCGTTCGACCAAAAGGCGAGTCGGCGCAAGCTCATAACAAGCTTCAAGCTTCAGGAGAAGGACTGGTGGTCTGGGACCTCGCGGCGGCAACTCTGGCTTTTGGATGCCTCGCGGTAGCTCTGTTGAAACCCGAGCGTCGCTTCTCCGTCATCGCGATCATTCCCTTTCTCATTTCTCTTCAAGAGTTCGCACGGCCGATCCGGGTCTTCACTTCACTTCTCGTGGTCGGACTCTTCGCAGCCGAGCTGTACAAGCGGTTGATTCGAAAGCTCCCCCTCGATCTCTGGGTTCCCGCGTTCGTTCTTCCGTTCGCCGTCTTGCTCTCACTGCTCATTCAACCCACGATCGATCATCCATACTCTCGCCTCGATGCATCCGGCATCGTGCTCAGCTACGTGGGAGCCTTTGCCGTTTTCCAGCTGCTCTGGTGGACTCTACCCGACGCCGATTCCGCGCTACGCATCCTGAGAAGGCTGACCCTCTTCATTGCGGCCTGCGCCGGTGTCGGAGTGCTGATCGCCTCCATGGGATTGACCGAAGCCATTGCCGACCTTCAGGCCGCAATCCAGGCGGAAGCCGGCCTCCCCGTCTTTTCCGATCGACAGTTCCTCTTCTTTCGACATCCCAATCAGAATGCCTACTTCACCGGGTTCGGTCTCTTTTTCCTCGTCGCCCGGTTCCTTTCCCGGGAAAGAAAGAAATCAAGGACCCTTGGCTTTGACACCCCGGAGCTAGCCGCCGAGCATTCGGCCACCCAGGTTTCCCTGAAGTGGAAAGAGAATCGACGACGGAGAAACGCCGCGATCTTTTTGGGAGCCGCATTCACGGCCTGTGCCCTCAACTTCATTCTCACCGGATCAAGAGGCGCACTCGTTGCCATGCCCATCGCCTTCCTGATCGGGTTCTTTCTCGCCGGGAGGTTCCGACTCTTCGTAACCACCACGTTTGCTGCCACCGTGGCCATTCCGATCGTATTTCTGCTTCTAGTAGGCATCAATACAGGAGAAGCAGCCACGACCGAGGGAGAGGAGATCGGTTCCCGGCTTCAGAGTCTCACCGACCCGAGCACTGCCCTGGAGACCCGGCCCATCTTGTGGAAGGCGGCCTTTTCAGCATTCATGGAAAAGCCCATTTTCGGAGTCGGCCCGACCAACCTGCCGTACTACTTCCTTTACGAAACGCCAGAGATGATCACCTGGTCGGAGGAGTTTCTTTCCACCGCACCAGCCCACAGTCTCTATCTGCATCTACTCGCGACCACCGGCGTGGTGGGGCTCATGGGATTCTTGTACTTCATGATCGTTCTTGCGAGGCGCTTCATTCGAGGAGCGAAAAACGGCCCCACTCCCGCATCAAGGGAACTCTCTCTTTCCGGCCTCTTCACCCTGCTATTCCTCGCCATCGTGGGACTCCTGGGACACACGGTCCTCGGCATCTACTACTTCAATACCGCGATCTTCTTCGCGATCTTCTCTCTCGCCTTGATCGGAACGACCCGACCTCACGTGGACGCGGGACATGAAGCCATCTAACGATCACGCAAGCCCGATCAAGAAACGCTCCGGAGGACTCATCTCGAACAGTCTTCTTCTCGGAGCATCGGATCTTGGGTGGAAGATGGCGATGCTGTACTGGGTCCTGGTTGTGGGACGAACGTTTGGCCAGGAAGGACTCGGCTCGGCGGAGCTTGCTCTTTCTCTTGGAGCCGTACTTCATCTGACGACCAACCTCGGGCTATCAACTCACCTCCTGAAGAACCTCGCGGAGAAGCCGGAGCAGCTGGGAAAGGCGGTATCCGGTGCTCTTTCCCTCAAACTGATCGCCTGCCTCCTCTTCTATGGCGGCGCCTTCCTGTTCGTGGCCCGTCGTTTCGATGGCTCCGTCCCGACCTTGACTTGCATTCTCGTCGGGTGCCTTGGTTTTTCGCTGGCAGAATTCGGGTTCTACTTCTCTCGAGCTCTGTCTCAATTCAAAGTGGAAAGTCAAAGCCGCGGACTCACGGCCCTCTTTCTGGTCGTCATGGTCAGCTTCGGCTGGTGGCTTGAAGTATCACTCCAGACGTTTGCAATCTATCTTGCCGTGGCGCCCGCCTTGTATTTCTTGCTCTCTGCGCGAAATCTGAAAGTTCTGAATCGCGCCTCCCTTTCCTGGCTCCCCGGCATCCCGTCCATTCGTCTCTTGAGAGGTTCTATCAGCTACGGGCTGACCGACCTCATGGGACTCCTCTACTTGAAAGTGGATGTGTTCCTACTGGGGGCACTTGTGGGAATGGCCGAACTTGGGGTTTATTCCGTGCCCTCTCGGATCATCCTCGGGTTTCTCTTCATTCCCACCGTGGTGTCCTCGGTCCTGCTTCCCATGGCCGGACGGGACCACTTCAAAGACCCCGGCGCCACGGTAAAGAAGGTGGGGCAAGCTGCGGCGGGGCTCCTTTGGATTGCCGCCTCGATCGGGGCAGTAGCCTTCTTCTTTTCTACCGAACTGATCTCGACCCTACTTGGCCCCGAGTTCATCGACTCCGCTCCGGTCCTGTCGATCCTTGCCTTCTATCTTCTCTTTCGCTTCGTCAACTTTCCCATGTCGACTCTTCTCGTGGTGGCGAACCGGCAGGGAGACAGGATCAAGCTCACGATGCTATCCCTCGCCCTCAACATAGGTCTAAACCTGTGGCTCATCCCGATCCTTGGTGCTGTTGGCGCCGCATCGGCAACGGTTCTCTCCGAGATGGCACTCACCGTCGGATTTTACCGGAGCTGCTCGAAGGTGACTCCCAACATGGCGGCCTTCGTGCGCCCCCTTCTCTTACCTCTTGCAACGATCGCAATCCTGGCTGGCATCTTCATGACCTCAAGCCCTCTCTTTGTTGGAATCCTCATGGCCCTTCCTCCGGGGGTTCTACTTCTTCTGTTCGGAATCACTCGATTGCCTTTCATGTCCCGAAAGAAGAAAACCCTCCTCCTTCTCCGCTTCTCGCCCGGAAACCGAGGAGATGACGTCATCCTGGAATCACTCGTTCGACAGGCAAGATCACGAGCAACCGACGAGAAGCTTCTCATCTTTACCCGGCGTCCCGAAGATGCACCGGACCTCCGTGAAACCTATTTCGAGTTTCGAGGCGCTCATCCGCCCTCTCTCTTGACTCTCTTTCGCGCACTCGCCACGAGCAAGGCTCTCCTCCTCGCCGGGGGAACCAATCTGCGCGAATGCGATCCAGATAAAGAAAACTATCGTCCTTCAAAGTCTCTTGGATCACTCCCCACCGGTCTCGTTCTCGTGTTGATGGCAAGAATCGCCAACACTCCGGTGGGCCTGGTCGGTCAGGGTTTTCGAGAGGCCCGCCAACCGGTTTCGAAGTTCCTCCTGCGTCGAATCCTCGGACTGTCTTCCTTTGTCAGCGTGCGGGACAAGACATCTCTTGGCCTTGCCAAAAACTGGGGGAAGACCGGGGTCATTCTGGGTGCAGACCTCGCGTTCTCTCATTCTGGCCTTCATCGGCTCAAGAATCAGGCCTTCTGTACGAAGGGTGATCCCGAGGGTCATGAACAGGAAAAGAGCATCGGAGTATCCTACCGGTATGCCCTGCATGGAGAAGAGCGAGAGCGCTATGCGGAGTCCTTTGCCCTGGGTCTGATCGGAGGCGTTGAGAGAACCGATGAACTCCGCTTCCTGACATTCTCCACCCAACCCGACAATCCTCTTGAGGACGACGGAGTGGCCAAGGCGGACCTTGTCCGGCGATTTCCCGAGAACCTCGACGCAAGAATGATCTTTCGTGATGACTGGAATGACTCGAGCGACCTGAGCCGGGAACTTGCCTCTCTTTCGTTCCTCATCGCGACCCGTCTCCACGCTTGCATCCTCGGGCTGCTTCAGGAGACCCCGGTCCTGGGCATTGCCTATGACGAGAAGGTGGAGGATCTCTTCAGAGAGATGGGGCTTTCCGAATATTGCCTACATCCTCAGCAGATTCTCGATCATCCTTCCCATTTTGCGGAGAAGATCCGGGAGCTGTCCAGCCAGTGCGGATCGCCCGTACTCAAGAGTCGAATCCGGGAGGGACTCGACGTTCAAGAGCAACGTTCTCGCTCGGAAATGCAGGAGCTCCATCGCTGGCTAGACCAGGTCGGCTGGGGAAGATCTCCCCAGGAAGACAAACTCTCGATCGTGCCATCGAAAAGTGAAACGATGGAGTCAAAGGAGGAACCTCATGCTCACTCGGTCTAGCAGGGCGAAAGCTGACAGCCCAAGCGTTCTTCCAGACGAATCCCTCCGTGTCTGCTTCATCGACCCGATCGGATACACCGGATCTGCCTACTACGATTGCGCACTTCTCACCGCACTCGGAACCCTTGGACACGAGATCCACCTTCTTTCTCCGGAGCAGGTAATTCTCCCCCCCGAGAGCTTCAAGAACATCGAGCCCCATCATGATCTCGGCGGATATACGGGAAGCGAAGGAAAACTGATCAAGGCTCTTTCGTTTGCCAGGTCCCTGGGTCGCTGCTCCCGCACTCTCTCTCGTGTTCAACCCGATCTAGTTCATTATGAATTCCCACTCCTTCCCCCTCTTGATTACTATTTTCTTGTAAGAGCAAAGAAGGCAGGGTATCCAATCGTCTACACCGCCCACGATGCGAACCTCTTCTACGGCGGAAAGATCTTCCAGGAATACCAGCGACGAATCCTGAAAATCGCCGACCGAATTGTTGTTCATACTCAATCATCCATCGAGAAGCTCGACCACTCTCTTCCCGGAACCAACATTGGATCAAAATGCCGGGTGGTTCCCCACCCCAACTACCTTCCCACGGTGTCGGGGACGCCGGAGCAGAAAGAAGCGCGAAAAAGGCTTTCTCTCCCCCGGGAAAGCGAGATCGTTCTCTTCTTTGGTGGCATGAGAAAGGAAAAGGGTCTCGACACATTGCTACGAGGGTTTGTTGATGTAGCAGCCGAGCGCCCGAACGCCCTGTTGCTGATTGCCGGGAGCCCACCCCGAAGCTTCTCCTTTGACCTCGACATGCATCAAAGGATGGCGGTGGATCTTGGAATCGCCGATCGAGTTCGCTGGGATCTCAAACGGGTCGACCATGACGATATGATCGACTACTACTCGGCGGCCGATGCGATTGCCCTTCCCTACCGGCAGATCGACATGAGCGGAGTTTTGCTTCTTGCCATGACCCTTGGAAAGGCCGTCATCGCCTCCAACGTGGGGGGCTTTCCGGAAGTCATCCGGCAGGGGAAGAACGGCCTTCTGGTGGAGAAAGATAACCCGGACGCCCTGGCTCGCAGCATCATGCTGCTTCTTGGCGATCGAGATCTCCGAGATCGGCTTGGCGCGGCGGGAAAGGCAACCGCACTCCGGGACAACGACCCGGAAAGTGTGGCCACAAGAACCGCACACGTCTATCGGGAGGCCATGAAAGACCGGCAATCGAGAGACTGAGGGCAAGAGAATCGGGGTGGGTACTTGAAAGAAGATCGGAGCCCGACGCGACTCCTGGCGAATCCACCGGCGAAACGATCAAGGGTCATGACCGAACACCGGCGATCCTCCCAATCGCGCCGAACCCCGAAATATCCTCATGGATCGATATCCACAGGGGATCAATCCATTGCAATTGCAGATTACCGACAGGCAAATCGCTGCCGATCGAGGCTCAATTCAATACAACCCCATTGTACTTCAATCGTATCGGCCCGATTGATTTTTGGTCAAAACGTTTTGAGCACGATGGCGTTGGTGGCGCTTGCTGGCTGAGAACCCGCCGATCCCGAGTCCAGAATCACGCCTTGAAACGTAACTGTCACACCCCTTCCGGTCCCCCGGGAAAGCGAAAACAGGGTGGTCGGGGCTGGAACCGACGGCCGAGTCGCGGCGCCGAGACTCGTCGTAAACCCGAGGTTATTCCACACTTCATGGATCACGGCGCCGCCGCCACTTCCGGGAATCGGGAATGCCAGACATCCCGCTCCGAAGGGAAGGGTCGTCAGTGTGCTGCTATCTCCCACTCCCCCAAAGGCATAGAGAACAAAGCGAGCCGACGTGTCCTGGGGAGGTGCGTCCAGACGAAGATGGAGCGCTGCGTCCGTAGACAGCTCGATGATTCGGCTCTCATCCCCGATCTCGTCGTTGAGAAAAAGTACGGGCTGCACCTGGCCGGCACCGAGGTTTACTGTCCCCTGGCGGCATGCGATCTCGGGCCGAAGAAACGAAACTTGCAGGCGGGGCTGAATATTCGAGTTCTTGAATTCTTTGGATCGGAATGCGGCAAGGCCAAAGGAAAGGGTCAGATCCATGCCAACCCGGAGCCCGTCGTTGGGAGCACCATCCGTCACCCAGGACTGAACGATCGAAGCAACGGGAAATTCCCAGAGACCCGGATCGGCCTGAAGACTTGGAACTGGCTGGCACGCACACCCCGGTCGATTTGCCCAGGTGATCGTCTCCTCCGACCAACTTCCTCCCGTAATTTGATCCACGAAAAAACTCCGGGATTCAAGAGGATCGTGATGGAAGGAAAACACCGTCAGTGTTGCATCGAGAACGGTCGAGCCGGGAGGAATGGAGGAAAGATCAAATCGAAGATAACTCTGAATCTCGCGCACGACCGGTTCGATCTGAAGAAACCCCACGACGAGTCTTGAATCTTCGCCAAAGTTACCCGTGAGGGCATCCTGGCGGACGAGGGCATCGTCCGTTGGAAAAAACACGAGCTCCTCCCCCTGACATCGCCTTGCCTGAAGAACCGGCAGGACTAAAAAGACGAGGAGAAACCCGAGGGCAGGCGAAGGAGAGAGACGACTCATGAAAGGACCTCAACAACGGATTCATTCAATCGAAAAGCAATCCCCATTCTCTCCCGGGTCTCTGGTCGCGTCAACGGCTGGAAGCTTTCAAAACCCTCTCCTTCTGATGATCTCCGGCCAGGAAAAAAGGATCGGTCACGACCAACGGGGAAGGTCTTCAGGGAACGAAAGCCCTGGGATCAAGATCGCTCGCTGTCCGATGCCATCGACACAGAACCGCACATCGCCGCTTCACCGGAACAACCACAAAGAAACACAAGACACTACCAACACAAGACTTAAACCAACCGACCGTTTTTCCCAGGCAAAGCCACACCCACTTTGGCCCGATCCTTGCTTTTCTAGTTTCACTGCAAACGACGACACGGAACCAAAGGAAGAACTGGAGCTAACTAAACTATGTTCAGACCCAACCCAGGAGTCGTCGCATCCGTGGTGTTGATCAATCTCCTCCTTTCCTTGGTTGCAAATCCCGCCTTTGCCCATGGAGGATCGTATCGAGGTCCCCGGGGCAATCCTGGAGGAGACCCGAGCCCGGGTCCGCTTGGAGGACCGGGCGCAACTCCGGGGGGCGCCGGTCCGGGAGGTGGAACGACACCTGGCCGAGGCGGCGGCGGAGGGACGGGATATGAGAGATGGGAAAACTGGTGGGGTTTCAATCAAGATCCGTACCTGCAGCTGAAGAGCCATCTCCTCGCCCGTTCTCTCAACACGGAGAACCAGGATTATTCCCTGGGAAAAGCGGATGAGAGAAACGAAAAAACGACGATCAACTTTCGCAACGAGCTCCTTGAAGAAAAGATCGTACCGGCACTTACTGAAGCATTGAGGGATTCGTTCTTCGATGTGCGAGCAGCGGCGGTCATCGGTCTTGGGAAGGTCGGCCGTCCCAGCGATCTCCCCCTTCTCATGAGAAGCCTTTCCGATGAAAACAAAAGGGTGCGGGAGTCAACGGCTCTTGCCTTGGGGATCCTTGGCAACGAGGAGTCGATCTTGATCCTCACGGAGATCCTCAACAATACAGCAACCGCGCGAAGGGTGCTCGGGCGATCGGAGATCCTGACCCGAACCCGCGCATTTGCCGCGGTCGGCCTTGGACTCTCGGGAGTCAGAAATCCTCATCGAAGCGATGAAATCGTGAGCATCCTGACCAAGACACTTCGGGTCGACGAATCCCAGGAAGACGTGGCGGTCTGTTCGGCACTGGCCCTTGGAGTGATGAAGAACGAGCGAGCTCTTCCTTCCCTCATCCAGACGTTCCGAGACGGGAGTCGCTCCGACATTCTTCACGCCCACGTGGTTGTCGCTCTTGGAAAGATCGGTAATCCGGCTGCGCTGCCGTTGGTTCATGAGGCGTTTCGAAGTAAGAGCCATCACGTGGTTCGCTCCGGCATCATTGCACTTGGTCTCCTCGCTCATAGCGCAGACTCGTATTCGGTAAAGCTCCTCGAGAACTGGTTGCAGAAAGGACCGGAGAGTCTTGGAAAAGGCTGGGCTCTCGTGTCGCTAGGAAAAATCGGCGGACCTCAGGCCAGAAAGACCCTTCTTCACGTTCTTGCGACGGACCAGAAGTGGCGAAAAACCTACGCGGCTCTGGGTCTTGCCCAGATTGCCCTGAAGAACGAGGGAGTGTCGGATGCTGCTCGAGTGCATCGGGTCTTCCAGGATTTGAAAGGCGACAGCGCCCCCGCCGCTTTCTCGATCGCTCTGGGTCTCATGAAGTACAAACCGGCCGCCGCGGATCTTGCGGCGCTGGCAAGAGACAAGGGTGACCCGGATATGCGGGGTTATTCCGCAATTGCACTCGGGCTCATGGGCGCCCATGAACACTCTCACGTCATCCGCGAGCTGCTTACGGAAAGACGAGAACCCATCGTCCAACGCTTTGCCGCCACGGCTCTTGGCCTTCTTGGAGATCCCACAGCCGTGCCGCTGTTGCTGGATCTACTTCGGAACGCAAAGACGGAATATGCGATGAGTTCGGCAGCTAATGCGCTTGGACAAATCGGAGATGATCGCGCCGTGGATCCGTTGATCCGGATTCTTCGGGATCGGGCAGGTACTCCGGACCTTGCACGAGCAAACGCGACCACGGCGCTTGGCGTTGTGGGAGATCGAAATCTGCTGCCGCCGTTCCACGGATTTGCCACGGATGTGAATTATGTGGCGCAAGTGGATGCGTTGAACGAGTTGCTGACGATTCGTTGATGGGTGGTTGCAATGTTCGATTCCAAGCCTCTTCCACATCTCGAGACCACACAGGCTTTCTGTTGCCCATTCCTCCCCTTTTGCTACCCTTCTTCACCTCTAGAACTAGCCCGGATTCGACGAAATCAGCTTCCAAGATTGGTGGAGACTCCTTCCCTTGCAAATCGGGATCGACACAGGCGGAACCTTTACGGATCTGATTCTCCAGATCGGAACACGCCAGGTATTCCTCAAAGTCGCCTCAACCCCGGACGACCCATCCCGCGCCGTGCTCGAAGGAATCGAACAGATCCTCGACCTGGAACATCTGTGCCCCGAGAAAGACCATCCCCACGTCATCCACGGCTCCACCGTCGCAACCAATGCCCTTCTTGAACGCAAAGGCGGCCGAACCGGATTCGTCACCACGGAAGGACTGGGAGACGTACTTTCCATTGGCCGGCAAACGCGCCTTAGCCTCTACGATCTTCAGGCCCGAAAACCAGAACCCCTCGTCCAACGATCTCTTGTTTTCGAGTGCAAGGCTCGCTGCACAAACAACGGGACCATCCTTGATTCCCCATCCCGTCAAGATCTGGCACGACTTCGCAAGAAACTGAAAAAGTGCAACGTCACCGCCATCGCCATCGGCTTCCTCCACTCCTACGCAAACGGCACTCTCGAGCGAAAAGTCGCAAGCTCTCTTGCCAGCCTTGGCATTCCTATTTCTCTTTCTCACGAAGTCGTTGGAGAGTTTCGAGAGTACGAAAGATTCAGCACCGCCGCAGTCAACGCCTACGTAACACCGCCCATGAAGTCGTACCTGGGAAATCTCGAACAAAAGATCGGACAAAACAACCTGCGCATCATGCATTCGGCGGGAGGAACCATCTCCACCCGCACCGCAACCGAGTTCCCTGTTCACACGGTTCTTTCCGGCCCCGCTGGCGGCCTCGTGGGAGCGCTGCAAGTTGCCAAGAAAGCCGGGTTTCCCGACATCATGACCCTCGACATGGGCGGAACATCTACCGATGTTGCCCTGGCAAAAGGCCAGCTTCCCGCGTCGGTCCATCACGACTTCCAAGGGCTCCCGGTAAGAGCCCCCGCGCTCGAAATCCACACCGTCGGCGCCGGAGGTGGGTCTCTCGCCGACCGTGACCCGGGAGGAGCCCTCAAAGTCGGACCAAAAAGCGCGGGCGCCAATCCCGGCCCCGCATGCTACGGACGAAAAGGTGGCGGCGCCATCACCGTGACCGACGCTCACGTAGCCTTGGGCCGCCTCCCCGAAGAAGCGTTCCTCGGCGGGAAGATGAAAACCTATCCGGAACGGTCCACAACCGGGATGGCCACACTCGCCAGGAAACTAAAACTCAGCCCCCGGGCCACCGCGCTTGGAATCCTCGCGGTTACCAACAGCACGATGGAGCGAGCCCTCAAGGTGATCTCCGTGGAACGCGGACACGACCCCCGTGATTTCACCCTCGTTGCCTTCGGAGGGGCAGGAGGCCTTCACGCCGCGGAACTCGCCGAGCAATTGCAGATCCCCCGGATCCTCGTCCCCAGAAACCCCGGGCTCCTCTCCGCTCTTGGAATGCTCCTCGCAGAACCCGAACGCAGCTTCTCTCAAACCTGCTTTCTGGACGAGAACAAACTCTCGCCGATAAAACTCAAGGCCACCCTTCGTCCTCTCGTTTCCCGAGCAAAGAAAGAGCTACAAAAAGAAGGAGTCCCCGCCACTCGGATCCGGATCGAAACAAACATCGACATCCGGTATCGAGGCCAATCTCACGAGATACCCGTCCCGTTCAAAGACAAGAACGATGTGATCCGCTCGTTTCATCGACTCCACCAGAAACGATACGGACATTCGGATCAAGACCAAATCGTAGAAGGAGTTACCCTCCGGGTTCGCGCTTCCGGAAAAACTACGCCGCCCCGATCAACGTCGCCCAAACAAGGAGGCAAAAAACCATCGGCAAAGGCGACCCTGGCAAGAAGACGAGTCTCCTTCTCCCAGGGAAACCTCCTGACCCCTTTTCTGGGCCGTGACCTGCTTCTTTGCGGAAACCATCTGGACGGTCCGGCCATCATCCTCGAATACAGTTCGACCACCGTTGTCCCACCGAACTTCTCCCTCACCGTTGATCCCCATGGAAACCTACTGCTCAAGGAAAGGAAGAAATGAGCGACCCCACCCAGCTCATGATCTACCGAAACCTCCTTTCCTCCATCGCCGAGGAAATGGGCGTCGTGCTGCAAAAAACCTCCTATTCACCCAACATCAAGGAAAGACGGGACTACTCCTGTGCGCTCTTTGATCACCAAGGACAACTCCTCGCCCAGGCAGCCCACATCCCGGTCCATCTCGGCGCCTTCTCCATCTCCATCCGCGCAGCCATGGAAGAAGTCACCTTCGAACCCGGTGACACGGTGATCATGAACGACCCCTACCGAGGAGGCACCCACCTCCCCGACATCTCGCTGATCACCGGGGTTTTTCTCTCCGGAAAGAAACCAACGTTCTACGTGGCAAACCGGGCCCACCATGCAGATGTGGGCGGATTGGCCCCCGGCTCCATGGCTCCTGCAACCGACATTCTCCAGGAAGGGATTCGCATCCCCCCGGTAAAGATCGAACAGGGAGGAGCGCTCAGAAAAGACGTCTTGCAACTTCTCCTCGCCAACGTTCGCACCCCCCAGGAACGAGAGGGAGACTTGCGAGCACAACTCGCGGCCAACACCATCGGAACAAGACGGCTTACCGAGCTCGCCAAGAGAAAAGGGCTAGTCACCCTCCAGAGAAGCGCAAAGAACCTCCTCCTCTACTCCGAAAAACTCATGCGCGCAGCCATCCGCACCATTCCAAACGGGACCTACGAATTCGAAGATCGCCTCGACGACGACGGCCAGGGAACCGTAAACATCCCCATCCGTGTCCGGCTTCGCATCGCAGGCGAAAAGGCCACCTTCGATTTCCACGGATCCTCCCCGCAAGTCAAAGGCTGCGTGAACGCCACGAAAGCCATCACAATCTCCGCCGTTCAATACGCGCTCTGCTCGGCAGTAGGAATCGATATTCCGATCAACGAAGGAGCCCTCGCCCCGGTCACAACAATCCTTCCCGAAGACTCCGTGGTGAACTCTTCTTTTCCCGGGGCCACCGCCGCAGGGAACGTTGAGACTTCCCAGCGAATCGTCGATGTCCTGCTGGGGGCTCTCGCGAAAGCACTTCCCGGAAAAATCCCCGCAGCAAGCTGTGGCTCCATGAGCAACCTGACCCTGGGCGGCACCGGAGCCGATGGAGTGCCTTTTTCCTACTACGAGACTCTCGCCGGAGGAGCAGGCGCCGGGCCAACCTGGGACGGACAGGACGCAGTGCAAACCCACATGACGAACACCCTCAACACTCCGGTCGAAGCCCTGGAGATTGCCTATCCCTTTCGAGTCATTCGCAATTCCATCCGCACCGGCTCCGGAGGAGAAGGCGATCATCCAGGGGGCAACGGATTGATCCGTGAAATCGAACTACTCGCTCCCGCCCGCATGGGCCTTCTCACCGAACGCCGCATTCTCTCTCCCTACGGCCTCGACGGAGGGAAACCGGGTCAAACCGGAAAAAACCTCCTGAAGAGAAAAGGGAAATCAACCTGGGAGAAACTCCCCGGGAAAGCCATGCTTACCCTGGAAGCAGGCGATATCATTCGCATCGAAACTCCCGGAGGCGGAGGCTACGGGAAAGAAACCACTCCGCGAAAAAAAGCGATTCAATCCAAGTCCGCACGATCCGGGAAAACCCGAAAATCTCGAGCTTGAGAAAGACCAACCAACGATGTGCGTCTTGTTTCTCGTCCACCGAAAAATCCCCGGCTATCCGGTTGTCGTTGCCGCCAATCGAGACGAATCCTACGACCGGCCCGGCACTCCTCCCGAATACCGAATTCCGGAGCCGATCCCGGGCCGCTCCAAGTCATCTCCCTACCTGGCACCCCGAGATCCACGGGCCGGGGGAACCTGGCTCGGAGCAACAAAGTCCGGTCTGTTCGTGGGGATCACCAATCGAAGGAAACCGGAGGGACAGGAAGCAGCCGAACGCTCCCGAGGCCTCCTGGTACACGACCTTCTCGAAGAGGGGTCGATCAAGGGATGCCTCGAACAGCTTGAATCCGAAGTCGACCGTCGCAAGTATGACCCGTTTAACTTGATGGTTGCTGATGCAAGGACGGCCTGGGTCGCTCACTTCGACGGAACACTGCGAGTTTCTCACCTCGAGCCGGGAGCCTACGTCCTCATGAACGACGAAGACGTAGATCCCTCACTTGCCGCAACCCTGATGTCCGAGCTCGAACCCGCGGAGGACCTGTTTCAGAAAGGGAAACATGACAAAGAGCTCATCGCTTCCCTTTCCCTCATCGCAAGAGACCATCGCCCCCGACTTGCAGGCGACCTGGCTCTGTGCAAACATGGTGAGGGTCGGGGCACCACTTCGTCGAGCCTGATCCTCCTCCCCGAGGAAGGTGAAGGTCTCTTTCTTTTTGCGGACGGTTCTCCCTGTGTTTGCCCGTTCAAGCCTTTTCGGTGGCGTCCATGAAGCTTCCTGTTATCTACCTGAAGACCCGTCGTAACTCCCTTCATCCCTGGATTTTCCAGAAGATGACATCCCGCCCCGAACGTCCAATCCCCGCGGGAGGACTCGTGGAGGTACGATCCATCGAGGGCAGATTCGTTGCCCGGGGCATCTTCAACGGAAAGAGCCAGATCACGGTCCGGGTCCTTTGCGAAAACGAGGCCACCGAACTCGACATCTATTTCTTCTTCGAGAAGCTGAAGAAGGCTCATCAGTTGAGAACGGAGGATCTCAAGCTCGCAGAAACCGGGAATTGCTACCGGTGGGTGCACGGGGAAGCCGACGGTCTCCCTGGGCTGATCGTGGATCGATTCGGGGACGTGGTGGTCATCGCGCCTTACTCTGCCGGCTACAGCAAGCGAACCCTGGACTGGATCGTCGAGTCCATCCTGGAGATCCTTCCGGGAGTGAAAATCGCACTCCGACCGGATGAACGATCGGCAAAACGAGAAGGTTACAACTTTCAAATCGAGCGACGTAAATTCGCAGGACCCAACCTGGCTCTCGTCAAAGAAAACGACCTCCAGATGAGCGTCGACCTCCAGGAGGGCCACAAAACAGGGTTCTTCCTCGATCAACGGGAGAATCGACAGGCCGTAGCTGAGCTTGCGAAGGGTCGGTTTCTCCTGGACTGCTTCTGCTATACCGGCGGATTCTCCATCTCATCGGCCCTTGCCGGCGCGGAAAAGGTGGTGGGAGTCGATCTCGACGAAAAAGCGATCGAGGTCGCAAAGACAAACGCCAAGACGAACGGGGTAGAGGCGGAATTCCGCCACGCAGATGCGTTCCCCTTCCTTCGATCCGTCGCCGCCTCCGAGGAACGCCCCGATCTGCTCGTTCTCGATCCACCCAAATATGCCTCGGTGAAGGACGAAATGGCCCGAGCACACAAGATGTACGGCGACTTGAATCGGCTCGGTCTCCAAGCCGTGAAGCCCGGCGGCCTTCTCGTCACCTGCTCTTGCTCCGGGCTCATCGATGAACCGGAGTTTCTCGACATCGTGGCTCGTTCCGCGGCAGAGGCCAAAGTGCACCTCCAGATCATCCGGATCACCGGAGCCGGCCCGGATCATCCGTGGTCAACACATTTCCCGGAGGGACGGTACCTGAAGGCGGTGTTTGGACGCGTAATCCCTTTGAATCAATCGCATTAACTGAGCTTTTTCCCTTGAGCTGCCGGGGTCGGTAATTCGGGGGGCCAGACCTGGCCAAAAATCCCCTGGACAAAGCCCTACCTCTGGTTTTTCATGGCACTTGGGAGAGCTGTATTCGGTCCGCAAAATGGCGGACTTTCCCCTGGGATCAAACCTGCGCGGTAGATCGCCTTTTCGGCGTAAGCTCTGGAGCCATCATCTATCGTTGCCTCACTTCTTCACGGAGGAGTTCGGAATGTCTGACGTTCGCCTGGGACGCGTCTCGATTCTCGCCGGTTGTCTTGGCATTGCCGCTCTGCTGGCAATACTCGGCCTGGGTGGTTGCAACGTCGGAGGAAGTGGCGACGACCCGATGGTCATCTCCCTTTCCAACTCCTACCGCCCGACGGTTGACGATCCGGACGACGCACGAACCGACGTCCTCACCACGCAAGAGGTTGAGAGCCTCATCGAGGCCGCGGCTCGCCGTCACAATCTTTTCGATCTCGCGAAGTTCCCGGAAGGACCTCCTCGGGTCGCGATCGCGGTGACGGACCGAATTGGAAACATTCTTCAGGTCTGGAACTCGGACCCCACGGCAACCGCCAGCTCGTTTGACAGCAAGATCGCCGTCTCCCTTGCCCGAACGGCCTCCTACATGAGCCATAGCCAGGCTCCCCTCACATCTCGAACCATGCAGTTCCTGCATACGTTCCATTTCCCGGCCACGTTCCAACAAACCGCCGCTCCTTTCAGCACGCGCTTTGACCGGGTAATCAACTCCTTTGAACCTGTCGATGCCTGCGATGGCAGCAATCTTGATCCGGATCGGTTCAGCGATCCCAACGGACCAGGATTCATCGATGTCGATGAACTCTATGCGCCGGTTCACCTCACCAGCGGTGTCAAGTTCACCGGCCAGGCGCCGCTGTGGGAGATCAACACCACGAACCGGGGCGGCCTGAATGAGAACTACGACGTGGAGGACTTCGACGATGCCAACATGAACGGACAACGGGATCCAGGCGAAACCTTTACCGATACCAACATGAACGGTCAATTCGACGATCAGACGATTCCTCGCCTGAACAACCCGGACGGCAGTCTTCCAAATCCGGGCTTTACTCCCCTTCCCGGCGGAATTCCTCTGTACAAGCGAACCCTCAAGTTCAACAACCAATTCCTCCCCTTGGCGAGAAGACTCGTGGGAGCAATCGGGGTGTACATCCTGAAAAACGAGCCAGGAAAAACCCTCAACGTGAGGACACCTCTCGCTGATCTCGCCGAAGAAGCGGCCTTCGCTGCGGCCAGAACCGGCAATCCGTTCCGAACCAAAAAGGTCATGCTTGACCCCCTCGACAAGAACGCAGACTCGGAGATCAACGATCCCACATCCGGGCTCGATGACTACACCATCAACGGAACCATCCCGGTCGAAGCCGAAGGCGGCGTGTTCCTCGGAGGAATTCTCCTCCCCTATCTTGGCGACACTCTCGCTCCGTTGAATGGAGCTACATCACTTGATGTTAACAACACGACCGAGTTCCCGGGGGCGTTTGACCCGGCCGGCTTCATCCTCGCAGACGCCATGAGCGGCGCGTCCCAGACGATCAAAGGAAAACCCGATCCATCCCTCTGGCTCCTCTCTCCCCGGGGAAGCTACCGACCCGATGGCCTCACCAAAGACGAAGTTGAGACCCTCATCCTTCAACAGGTGCGGGCCTCCGAGCTGACTCACGCGGCCATTCGACTCCCGGCAATCAGCGCGTGTCAGATGATCATCGCGGTGAGCGACTTTGATGGCACGCTCCTTGGTGTTTATCGCGAACCTGATGCGACCCTGTTCTCCCTGGAAGTTTCGATTTCCAAGGCCAGAAACGCGTTCTACTTCTCCAACCCGGACTCTCGCGATGTTGGTGGGCCAAGGGACGGACGACATCCCCTCACCGGCCTCTTCGATCCTCTCGGTGAACAGGTCCTCACCGACCAGGGGATTGCCGTGACCGCCCGCTCTCTTGCTTTCATCACTCAACCTGCGTTTCCGCCGGTCATCGATGGCTCGGCTCCGGCTCCGCTTCGATGCCTCATCGACAAGAACGCAACAGCTCAGGCATTCTCCGGCATGGGCTTCTCTCCCCCCGAGTTCTTCATGGACGGCAGTGACATGAAGCGCACCATCGACCAGAGCGTCGTTGACCCGAACTATATCCGAGACATCTTGACCCGATCCGATGGCCAGGTCTCCACGAACCAGAGTGGCATCGTCTTCTTCCCGGGATCCGCTCCCCTCTACAAGAACGGCCTGCTCGTTGGAGGCATTGGGGTGTCGGGGGATGGGGTCGAGCAAGACGACTACGTCACCGCCACGGGGATCATTTTCGCCGAGCAAGAGTTGGCCGAGCAGACGCCGCCGATCACCATCAACTTCAAGCCGCCCGCGGGCTCCCGCTGCGATCAGTACAATCACAAGGGAATCGTGATCCCTTACATGAAGTTCCCGCAGCAACCAAACGGCTAGACAATCCATCGCTCCCGGGCCGGAGTATTCGCTCTTGCCCGGGACAGCTTCTCTCCTCCCGCTCCCCCGGTCATTCACTTCCCCATCTTGCAAACGATGTCGAACTCCTTCTTCCGAACAGGTTGAACCGAGAGTCGGCTGCGTTGGGTGACCACCATCTCTTCCAGACCTTTTGTCTCTCGCAAGACGTCAAGGGGCACCAGCTCGGAGAATTCCGAAACATACTCGATATCGACCATGAACCATCTCGGGTTCTCCTCGGTCGACTTTGGGTCGTAATACTTCGTGTCCGGATCCCATGCGGTGTGATCGGGGTACGATTCTTTGACGACCTTCGCGGTACCGATCACTCCCGGGGGCTTGGCGTTACTGTGGTAGAAGAGAACAGGATCTCCGAGCTTCATCTTGTCCCGCATGATGTTTCGCGCCTGATAGTTTCGAACCCCATCCCAGGGGCTCCGCTTCATCTTCTTCAGATCCCAGATGGAAAAAGCATCGGGTTCGCTCTTCATGAGCCAGTAGTTCATGACCTTATTTCACCTTCGTTGTCGTGGGGGCAGGAGCCTGCGCTACCCGACCTCCCCATGCCTTATGCCTCGATTCGCTTCGGGAAAGTCCTACACTATAGAGTTTCCCCTGGCCCTGTGACGATACTGAGCTGATGAGCAAGAAAAAGAAAAAACGAGAGTCCTCCAGATCACCCGGAAAAAAGCCCCTCCATTCCGACCATGGGCCGGTCTCGGGGAAAAGAGGAAGTAGAAGGCTCCTCGGGGCCGTCATGGTGCTTCTTCTGGCCACCGGTTCCGGACTCGTCTACTTCTTGCCTCAATCCTGCGCTTTACCTCAAAGCTCATCCCGTCTTCAGCTTGCCGAAGTGGTCAGCTCCTATCCCCACGATCCCAAAGGGTTCTGCCAGGGCCTGATCTTTCAAGACGGCAATCTCTACGAAGGAACCGGAGAATACGGCACGTCAGCAATTCGACTTGTCGACCTCTCCACGGGTCAGGTGCAAAAGGCCTACTCCGTTCCACCTGAGTTTTTTGGGGAAGGCATTACCCGCCTCGATGGCCAGATCTACCAGCTCACATGGAAAGAGAAGAAGGCATTCGTTTACGAAGAAACCGACTACTCGTTCGAAAAGGTCGCCGAATTCGACTATCCCTTTGAGGGTTGGGGCATTACCCACGACGGCAGTCAACTCATCACCAGCGACGGAACTTCCACCGTTCGCTTCTTGAATCCCAAAACGTTTGAAGTCATTCGAGAGGTGCGAGTGCTCGATGGAAATATTCCGGTCAAGAACCTCAATGAACTCGAATACATCAAAGGGGAGATCTACGCCAACGTGTGGACCCGGGATTGGATCGTGAGAATCTCTCCCGAGACCGGAAAGGTTCTGGGCTGGATCGATCTTGGCCAGCTTCGAAAGGAGATCGGTTACTCCCCTCTCGTAGGTGTGCTGAACGGAATCGCCTACGACAAAGAAAGCGATCGGCTCTTCGCCACCGGGAAAAACTGGCCCAAACTCTTCGAAATCCGGCTCGTGGAAAAGGACCCACTCTAGCCGAGACCTCAACCTTCGAAAATGACTTTCCCTCTCTTCACCACAACCGACGCTCTGGCCCCGCCAAAATGATAGGGGAGGTAACGGTGATTGGGGATATCCCACAGGACGAGATCACCGGCCTTTCCCGGCTCGAGACTTCCGACATCGCCCCCCCGGTTCATCGCATAGGCTGAATTCACCGTTGCCGCCGTAAGAGCTTCTGCCGGTTGAAGTCCGTACTGAACACAAGCGAGAGTCAGAATCATGGGCATGGAGTGAGTCATGCTCGACCCCGGGTTGAAATCCGTAGCGATCGCTACCGGTAGGCCTCGATCAATCATCGCTCGCGCCGGAGCATGCCTTTTCAAATTGAGAAAGAACGTCGTCCCGGGAAGACACACCGGAATCACTTGAGCTTCCAGCATGGCGTCCATTCCCTCCTCATCAATCGCCACCAGGTGGTCGGCGCTGATCGCTCCTACCTCCGCAGCAAGCTTGGCCCCTCCGATGGGTTCAAACTCCTCAGCGTGAAGCTTGGGGATCAATCCAGCCTCTCGCCCGGCAAGAAGAACTTTTCGAGACTCCGGAACCTCAAACACACCGTGCTCACAAAAAACGTCGCAGAACTCCGCGAGCTTTTCCTGGGCCACCTCTGGAATCATCTCCTCGATGACGATGCGAAGGTATTCATCCCGGCTTTCTCGATGCTCATCCGGAACTTCATGGGCACCCAGGAAAGTGAGCGCCAGGTCCACCGGATGAGTTTCGTTGACCTTGGCCAGGACTCGAAGGGACTTCAGCTCGTTCACCGTATCGAGGCCGTATCCACTCTTTGCCTCGAGAGTTGTGGTCCCGCCGGCGACAAAGCCTGAGAGCCTCTTCAAGGTTCTCTCATAGAGATCTTCTTCGCTCACCTGGCGAAGCTGGCGGACAGACGAGCGGATTCCGCCCCCTTTTTTCGCGATCTCAAGATAGGGAACGCCCAGGCATCGCTGCTCAAACTCCGCTTCCCGGGTCCCTCCGAAGACAAGATGAGTATGAGGATCTACAAAGCCGGGCAAGACAGTCCTGGCGGTTGCGTCCAACACGGTCGTCCCTTGGTACTTGGCCACAATGGCTTCCGTACTTCCGGTTTCGACGACCTTTCCCTCGTGAACGGCAATTGCTCCGTCCTCGATGACACCGATCTCTTTCATCTCCTTCCCAACTCGTGGACGAGCAGGCCCTGCAAGGGTTACGAGTTCAGAAGCGCCATGAACAACGAGATCCACTCGAGTCATACTCAATTTGAGAGTCCTTTCCAGCCAGTAACAATCGTTTTTGAACCAAACCCCAAGCGGAGAAGATTATAGGAAACCTCGGGCCGTTAGAACCCCTACACTCATAAAGTTTGATCCCCCATCCACACGATAAGCCATGGGATTGTCAAGAAGAACGCAAGAAGTCTCCACCCTCACCTGGCCCAAAGAGTTTTCACCTGTAAGCCTTTTGCATGAGGAGTGGGGACGGAGATGGGAGAACTCCAAGGTCATGATCACTCTGCCACGCGACACAGAGAATCAAGCACAGGGGCAAAATAGCCCCAACATACCAAAGCCACTTCATCCGCTTCCCGCGGTTTGTGCGGTCATTGATCAGATCGAAGATTGGAGTTCAAAAACGGTTCTAGCCCTGGTACCCGTCGTGGAGGCGTGTCCGGTTCTGACGACCACGATCCTTCGGGCGGCAAATCTGCCGCTCTACGGACTCAAGAACAAGATCTCAACCCTCTCCCACGCCATGGCCATGCTCGGGGTTCCGGCCCTCCGGAATCTACTCTCCGGCTCTCTCCCGAAAGATCATGAAACAGAAGAAAACAATGCGCAAGAGAAGAGATCCGAGCGCTGGAAGCATGCCCTCGTGACCGCTGGACTCGCTCGCGCATTCGCCATCCAGAAGTCCTATGATCTGCCGGAAGAAGCATTCGTTGCCGGGCTCCTGCACCAGCTGGACGAGCTAACATTTTCATGTCCTCACTCTTTGGATGACGAAAACTCGGCCAAGGTCAGCACCCGCTACCTCCAAGAGTCTCACCTTCCTCACATCTTGGTCGAGAGCATTCGTCTCATGTCCGCCTCAAAAGAAGACCTTGAGGATCTTGACCCGAAGACTCAGGAGCTCACCGCTCTTCTCTCTACCTCTGAACACCTGGCAACGGTCCTTGGGGACAAGCTCCCCAACAAGATCGAATCTGCCGTGAACGTGAACGAACTGGCTCAAGACCTCGGCTTCACGGCAGAAGAGCTAACCCATGGTGTCGCGGCAGCTCGAACTCAAGTCGCGACCATTCTCACGACCTTGGGCGCGAAGATTTCGGAAGACTGCGATCTCTCTTCTCCTCTGAACGAGGCATCAAACATCAACTGGACCCGGGACTCGAGTACGCCTTCTCGCATTCCCGCGCCTTCCAAGGCAAAGTCCAATCAGAATCCTCTGCAAGTTGTCAGAACGTCACTCGCAAAGCTCCGAAAAACCGAATCTACCTCCAAGATCCTCGATCAGGTGATGAAGGTTGCCCATACTCAATTTGGATTCGATCGGGTTCTCTATTTCCGACACGACGAGACCGAATCCGAGCTAGTCGGGTGCAAGATTCTCGACGATTCCTGGCGAGCCGTGGATCCTTCTGAAATACACATCCCTCTTTCCAGTCTCAGTGAATCTCTCACCGAAAGCTTGAAGGAGAGTCGGGCCGCAGTGCTCGAGGAAAACGAGAAAGACCTGGAGATCCTCCGTTACTTCGGCGTCCAGGAGATGGGGGCGATCCCCATCAACGACGACGAACAACTCCGGGGAATCCTCTTCATTGACAACTTTTACAGCCGCACTCCTCTCGCCACGGATCTTCTCACCTCCCTCGAGATCCTCTGCTCCGAAGCCGCTCTCTTGATGGAGAAGATCAAGCTCTCGTCCGAGAGCAAAGCTCTCAAGAAGTTCGCGGAGAAGGACGAGCTGACCGGGCTCAATAACAGACGATACTGCATCGAACTCTGTCGAAAAGAAGTTGAACGGGCAAGACGATACAAGACCCCGCTCACCCTGGTGATGATCGATGTGGACAAATTCAAATCGATCAACGATACCCTCGGCCATCAGGTCGGAGATCGAGTGCTAGCCGAAGTTGCTCGCCTCATCGGAAAAAACTCTCGTCGATCCGACATCATCGGGCGCTACGGGGGTGACGAATTCGTCGTCCTTCTTCCGGAGATCCCGACGGAACAAGCCATCGTGTATGCCGAGCGCATGCGCAATCGAGTCGAGCAATTGAGGCTTGACCTCACCGAACTCACCCAGGGCGCCACGTTTGCCATCAGTCTCGGCGTCGGGTCTCTCATCGATGATGACCTGGACTTCGACGATCTCGTCGCACGAGTCGATAAGGCTCTCTATGCGGCCAAGAACAGGGGGCGCAACCGTGTCTGTTTGGCCTAGACCTCGGCGAATCACACGACTGAGGGATCCTCACCTCAAGCTGGAACGATTGAATCGAAGAGATTCTCACCTCATCTTCGTTTCCCTTTTCGTGTTGATCGTAATGGGTCTTGGGCTCGCCACCCTCAGTCCGAAGGCCCCTCGATTCTCGGTCATCGTCCAAATCTTCGTCTTCCTTCTCGCCGTCGCCACCTACGTTCTCATCAAGCACCGAGAAAGCAGGAAACTTAGGGAAAGGGTCATCGACGAGAGGATTCAGATCAGCACGCTTCAGGCCAGGGTCAACGAAATCTCTTCCATCCTGAAGGTCACGACCCGGGTGAGTTCAATCGGAAGCCTCGATGCCACTCTCCGTTTGATCCTCGGCCAGGCCGCCCAGCTCCTTTGCGCCGATCATGGTTTTCTCCTTCTCAAAGGTCGCCATGAAAGATGCCTCGCATATTCTCGGTACAGAAAGCCTGGGAACAACAAAGAGGGTGACGATGTTCAGTCCCTGGAAACCGCTCCCGAGTGTTTGAAAGAGATTCGAAACTCGGTCCTGCGGAAAGGCAAAGCCGTCCTCCTCAATGACAGCAAGATGCTCGCGCTTGCGTTCGGAAAGAAGCATCATGAGGGAATCCTACCCAATGGCATCCCGGCTTCATTCGTGGCCGCACCGCTTCAAGCTTTCGGAAAGAG
>JAJDCM010000259.1 GCA_029260825.1 Planctomycetota bacterium
AACCGCCGGATCCGTCGAGGAAGTTGTCCTCATCCCTCCCACCCAGGAAGGTGGAGGCCCGCTGGAGATTCCGGAGCCTGATGCCCTTGGCCTCGCTTTCGAACATCGCCTTGATCTACGGACCGCTCTGGGTCGGGTCACCGATGCGGAGCGCTTCGTTGTCGTTGCTGCGGATGGCCTCGAAGCCGGGCTCGACGTGGTCGTCGGAGGAAGTATGGGGGAACGCCGTAGACTCAGCACCTCGAACCTCAGCAACCCTGACTTGCGGCCGGAGAAGGGCTTTTATGCAGCCGATCTTCTGATTGACCTTCCCTGGGAAAAGACATCGGAACGGAATGCCTATCGCAATTCTCTCATCGACCTCGAGCGATCCGTCCGGGACTTCCAGGCTCTCGAAGATGTGATCAAACAGGAAGTGCGGAACGATCTCCGAAATCTCATCAGAACTCGAGAGAGCTACCTCATTCAAAGACAGGCTACAACTCTCGCTCAACGGCGAGTTGACTCGACCAACCTCCTCCTGGATGCCGGTCGAGCTCAAATTCGTGATTTACTTGAATCTCAAGAGGCTCTCATATCGGCCCAGAACTCGCTGAGTGCAGCCCTCGTCAGTTATCGAATCGCCGAACTCGAACTCCAACGAGATATGGGAGTTCTCGAGGTTTCAGAAGTAGGACTCTGGCAGGAGTATCGACCCAATGCGTGAAAGAAAGACAAAAGCAATGACCCTTCGAATCGTGTGGATCACCCTACTCGTCGTGGCCGTCACCAGCTGTACCGCGATCCTCACCCTCGTCCTTCCCACCGGGGGGCAAGCTGATGTTGAGGAAGGATCCACGTTCACCACAAGAAAAGGTCGGCTCATCATCAGCGTTTCCGAAGCAGGAACGATCAAGAACCGAGAACAGGTGGAGATCAAAAGCGAAGTTGAAGGACGGACAACCGTTCTTCGACTTGCCAAAGAGGGAAGTCACGTCCAGCCAGGCGACCTCCTTGTTGAACTGGACACGAGTAAACTCATCGACCAGAAGACGGGTCAAGAGATCACGGTCATCCAGAGCGAAGCAGCCCTGATTCGGGCTCGCGAAAACTCCAAAGTGATCAAGAATCAGTCCGACAGCGACATCTCTATCGCCGAGCTCGATCATCGCTTCGCCAGCGAAGATCTCAGAAAATACAAGGAAGGTGAGTACCCTCAGCTCCTCCTTGCCGCCAATTCGAAGATCACCCTCGCCAAGGTCGAGCTCGAGCGAGCAACGGAAAAACTCAAGTGGTCAAAGATCCTTTTCGCGGAGGAATACATCTCCGAAAATGAACTTCAGGGAGATGAACTCTCCCACAAGCGAGCCGAGCTAGACCTCGAGCTGGCTCGAGGTGAGCTTGATCTCCTGACCAACTTCACCTACAAGCGTCGAGTCGATGAACTCGAGTCCAATGTGGATCAGACCGAGCGATCCCTCGAGCGAATCAACCTGCGAACCGCGGCAGATATCGTCCAGGCCATCGCCGACCTCAAGGCAAAGGAGCAAGAGTTCGAGCGGCAAGAAACCATGCTCGCAAAAATCAACTACCAGCTCAGCAAGTGCAAAATCCTGGCACCGGTGCCGGGTATGGTTGTTTATGCAACGACCGGTCGTGGTCGCTACCGCGGAAACGAAGAGCCTCTCGAAGAAGGTACGGAGGTCCATGAGCGACAGGAGCTCATGTTTCTTCCCACCGCGAACGACATGATGGTCGAGGTCAAGATCCACGAGTCCGCCCTCGACAAAGTTCGAGAAGGAATGCCTGTTCGCGTAACCGTCGATGCGGTTCCGGGAGTTGAATTTCCGGGAACGGTCGCTCGCATCGGGCTTCTTCCGGATGCCCAGAGTAGCTGGCTCAATCCCGACCTCAAGGTGTACAGCACCGAGATCCATCTCAACAACGCAACCATGGATCTTCGAGCCGGCATGAGTTGCCGGGCAGAGATCATCGTTGACGACTACGATGATGCGATCTATGTCCCGATTCAAACCGTCCTTCGAGTAAACGGCCAGCCGACCGTCTACCTTCAGGGCGAAAAGGGTCCTGAGCCACTTTCGGTCGAGATCGGCCTCGACAACAACCGGATGGTCCACGTCACCGATGGGCTTGATGTCGGAACCGAGGTTCTGCTCTCCCCTCCTCTTGAGCCATCCACCATGGAAGATTCAGGCGGGGACGCTCCTCCTCGAATTGAAGCCACCACCGGGATGAGCACCACAAAAAAAGAGCTCTCACCCACGGACTCCAAGAAACGAGGCAGTGAGGATGGGCGAAAAGGAGAGCGGGGGCGCGGCAAAGGTGGGGAGCGAAATGGACGAGAAGGTCGGGGAGGCGAGCGCGGACGATCTGCAGAAGGAAAAAAGAACGGTGGAAGCGCGCCGGATCTGAGCAAAATGCCGGAGGAAGCCAGGCGTCGCTTTGAAAAGATGTCCGACGAAGAAAAGAAAGCGATGATGGATAAGATGAAGAACTTCGGGGGACAGCAGAAGTCGGGTGGCCGAGGACCGGGCGGCGGCCAATGAACATCGAGGCCGAGCCAGCAAGCATCGCGGCCCGGGACCTTGTCGTCCTGGAAGATGTGACCAAGACCTACCAGATGGGCACCCAGGAAGTGCATGCCCTCGCGGGTGTCACCCTGACCTTCAAGGAAGGTGGATTCTCCGCCATCATGGGGCCAAGTGGATCGGGAAAGAGCACCATGCTGAATCTCCTGGGATGCCTGGATCGCCCCACCACCGGGCGCTACACCATGGGTGGAGAAGATGTCTCCTCCCTCGATGATGACGCCCTCTCCGAACTTCGTCTGCGACACCTTGGGTTCATCTTTCAGAGCTTCCATCTCATTCCTCAGCTCACGGTGAAAGAGAACATAGAACTCCCTCTCTTTTATCTTGGCTGGGAAGAGGAGGACAGCGCGACAAGAGCCCATGAACTTGCCGCGAGAATGGGACTCGAAGATCGACTTTCTCATCGCCCCATGGAGCTTTCCGGAGGTCAGCAACAGAGGGTGGCGATCGCCCGAGCTCTGGCAAATGACCCGACCGTACTTCTTGCTGATGAACCAACCGGTAATCTCGACTCGGCCACCGGCGCTCAAATCATGGACCTTCTGTGCGAGCTAAATGGACTGGGAAAGACGGTGATCATGGTTACCCACGAGACGGAGGTCGCCGCATTCGCACGGCGCAGGATCCACATGAGAGACGGACTGGTCGAAGTGATCGATGGAAATGAAGAGGGAGAAGAGGGAGCCGAAAGTTGAAACGATTCAAGCTCATTCGAGACATCCGGCTCGGGATCAAGAACCTGCTCTTGCACAAGCTTCGTTCCATGCTCACCATGCTGGGCGTCGTCTTCGGCGTGGGTAGCGTTGTCGCCATGTTAGCGGTGGGGGAAGGCGCCAGCAAGGAAGCCCTGGATCAGATTCGCCGCCTGGGTTCGACCAACATCATCCTGACTTCCATGAAGCCCAGTGGAGACGCCGAAGCGGGATCCATGCGGTCATTCATGAGCGTCTACGGGCTCCTCTACGATGATGAAATTCGAATCAGGGAATCCTTTCCTCATATCAATACGACCGCTCCCGTTCGAGTCTTCCGGAAAGAAGGACGTTTGGGCCCACGCATCATTGAAATCCGGGTCCTGGGTACAACCGAAAAATGGTTCGACCTTGTCAGACGCCCCATGATCGGTGGACGGGGATTGCACGAAAGAGATCTCGAAAACTCCTCCGCCGTATGCGTGCTGACCGAACTCGGAGCGAGAAAACTCCTCGCCACCGAACACACCATCGGTGAGAAAATCAAAATCGACAAGGGATACTTCGAGGTGATCGGCATCGTCAAGAGCGATTCGGGCAACTCCACCTCGATCGAGAGTCCGGATCAGGACGTCGATGCGTACATCCCCATCAATGTAGCCACCGAGCGTTTCGGTGAAGTCATCAGCCGGCGGGTCACCGGGTCTTTCGAACGAGAACTCGTTGAACTCCATCAGATCCTGGTGGAAGTTGAATCGACCGATCATGTGGAATCCGCATCCAAAAACATGGAGACCATGCTCAAGCGGTTTCACCCCAAGAAGGACTACAAGATCAGCGTCCCTCTTGCTCTCCTGCGGCAGGCCGAGAGGACGAAAAGAACGTTCAACATCGTCCTTGGATCCATTGCCGGAATCAGCCTCCTGGTCGGTGGAATCGGCATCATGAACATCATGCTTGCTTCGGTAACCGAACGCACACGAGAAATCGGAATCCGCCGGGCCATCGGCGCCAAGAGAAAACAGATCATCGTTCAGTTCCTGATCGAGACCGTCGTCCTCTCCACCATCGGCGGAGGAATCGGCATCGGCATCGGATTGGTGATCCCCTGGTTGATCGAAAAGTTTGCCGAGATGCCAACCGTGGTGACTCCCTGGAGCATCGTGCTTTCCATGGGAATCAGTGCGGCCGTCGGCATCGTGTTTGGACTGTATCCCGCAATCCGAGCCGCGAACCTGGATCCCATCGTCGCCCTTCGACACGAGTAACAGCAAAGCCCCCCGTTCGGGGAAAAAATGAATTCGTTCAAGCCTTTCCCTTGAACATACGAAGATTGTTCGTATAACTGCTGTCGTGCTTCAAATCGAGAACAAGGAACACCAGCATGGCATCGCGGCAACTTCGTCCTTCCGAAACCGAACTTGAAATCTTGAAAGTCCTCTGGACTCGAGGCTCCTCCACGGTACGGGAAGTTCATGAGCTACTCGATCGCGAAGGTCGGACGGTCTACACCACCATCCTCAAGCTCATGCAGATCATGAATCAAAAAGGTTTCGTGGTGCGTGACTCGACCCAGCGATCTCACGTCTACACGGCCTCGGTTACCGAAGATCAGGTAAAAGACGGGTTCCTGGATGGAGTCCTCAAGCAAGCCTTTGGAGGATCGGCCAGTCGCATGATCCTTCACGCTCTCTCACGGAAGAAAGCCACCAAGAAAGAGCTCGGGGAGATTCGAAAGCTCCTCGACGAGATGGAGAATTAACCCATGGGAGTAACCTTGGATTCCGGGCCTCTACTCGAAGTACTGGGCTTCACCGCCCTTCACTTCCTCTGGCAAGGCCTCCTGGTGGCTAGCATTCTCGCCATCACTCTCCAGCTCATGGCCAACCAATCTCCGGTTCGACGCTACCGGGTAGCTGCTGCTACCTTCATGATGGTCCTCCTCCTTCCCTTCTTGACCCTGAATGCTCTCTCCGGTCTGAGCTCCACCTCTTTTCACCAGGAGCATACGACCTATTCCGTACAAGCAGAAGTCGAGCACACGCTCTCCCAGGGAACGGCAAAGCCAACCCCATCCCACCCGGAAGGTGTGCTGACCGTGCGCCCCCCCTCGATGGCTGTCAGCTGGATCGCGTCGATCTGGATTGCAGGAGCTTTTCTGCTGGGAATTCGCCTCCTCGGCGGCATCTGGCTCATGAACCGACTCAAACGTCGACAAGTCTATCCCGTCGCGGAGCCACTAAGACGCCGACTCGAGTTTCTTGCTCATCGACTTGGCATTCACACGCCGGTCTGGATCCTTGAATCTTCAGCCGTCACGACCCCAAAGCTTCTAGGTTGGCTCCGCCCCCTGATTCTGCTTCCGCAACAATCAACGACGAACCTCTCTGCATCCGATCTTGACGGCGTACTTCTGCACGAACTCGGTCATGTGAGACGTCAAGATCCGTTGATGAATCTGGTGCAGGCCTTTGCCGAGGTCATCCTGTTCTTCCACCCGGCTATCTGGTGGATCTGTAACGTCCTTCGAACGGAACGGGAAAACTGCTGCGATGACCTGGCGGTTGCCGAATGCGGAAGTCCTCGCGAATACTCAAAAGCGCTGCTTGCTCTGGAAAACCTTCGAGAACGAGGCCCCGCTCTCGCTCTTGGAACCCAGGATGGAAATCTCCTCTCACGGATCCGTCGGTTGCTGAGAAAGAGCGAAGGAAAGCCCAGATTAGGGCTACCGGTTTGTTCTTTTCTCTTCGTCCTCACTCTACCCTTTGGACTTCAACTTTGCGGTGCAGATGTTCTGGCCCTTGTACCGACGGCCCGCTTTACAGAGCAAAGGATGACAATTGGAAACCCGAGAGATCTTGGGGGATCTTCTCGATTCTTGGCCGCCCTATCGCGTCCCGTTCATCTTCATGCCGATGACATCTCTCTTTCCCGGGTTCTTCATGATATTTCAAAGCAAACTGCGCTGGCTTTCGATGTGCCCGAGTCCATCGAAGAAGCCCGAGTCACTCTGAGAATCGACGGGCTTCCGGCAAAACGAATCCTGGAGTCGATGCTTTGTCGAAAAGAAGTTAGCTTTCAATATGATTTCGAAGCCGGAGTCATGATTCTGGATTGGTGGCATTATCCTTCACGCAAAGAGCAACTTCGCATCATCGATCACGAGTTCCTGATTACCTGGGAAGATCTCCTGAGAAGAGTGAAAGCTCACCTCGACTTCGTGGCCGAGGGAAAGAGCCTTTCCCAGGCACTCCAAGCCCTCACCGTTCAAACAGGGATTCGCTTCGTGACGGATGAAGACCTCTCGCCTCACCAGGCGAAAGGAACGTTCAAGGACGAGCCACTCCTTGACATCATCGAAGCTCTGCTACTCGACCACGGCTTCGACGCTCAACTGGAAGATAACGGACTGATCAGAGTCATTCCCCGCCCTGAGTAAGGGATCATCCCTTTTTTTGAGCCAATGTACGAACACTATTCGTAGGAGAAATCCATGCACAGAGTTGTCCGAGGAGCACTTTCTGCTCTTACTATTCTTCTCTCTTTTCAGGAAGTTTCCCAGCCTCACCAGCTCGGAATGAACCTGGAGACCATCCACCCGATGGCAAGTCAGATCATCTTCGTGGACGCCATGAAACGGTCGTCTCGATGGTTTCCGTTCGAACTCATCGAGGGCGGAGCCTGGGACGTTCCGGTCGACATCCCCCTGTCTCCAGATGGTTATCCCCTTGAACTTCCCTACGATCCTCCCGGAGGAACCGCACCGGTTGGAGCAGCAACCCTCCTCTTCAATCAGATGGCGGGGGAATACCCTTCCGGCACCTACACCCTCCTGTTCGACGGATCAGGATTCATGGTGGTGGGAGCGGGAGAGGTCGAGGAAGCCTACTTCCAGGGGGGAGAATACACGATCGACATCGACTCCTCGAACGCATCCGATGTCCTTCTTCTGCTCATCGATTCCGATCCGGCGGATCCCATCCGAAACATCCGATTTGTTCTTCCGGGCTTCAGGGAAGTGCACGAAAGTAGTCCATTTTATCCTCCATTCATCGAAAAGCTCTCTCCGTTCTCGGTCATTCGATTCAGTCAAACCATGCGCACCAACGGAGGCGACTATCCCTGCGACAACGGAGTTCTTCCCACGGACGGCGATTGCGCAAAGATCTGGGCGAACCGTCCCCTTCCCACGGATCGAACCCAGGCGTCGCCTCGTGGAGTGGCTCTTGAGTATGTGATCGATCTCGCCAATCAGGTCGGATTCAGCCCGTGGCTCTGTGTTCAGCATGGAGCGGACGACAACTACGTCCGTGAGCTGGCAACCCTGGTGGAATCACGCCTTGCGCCGGGCCTCAAGTGTCATGTCGAACTTTCAAACGAAGTGTGGAATTTCAGTGCAGACTATCCCCAGTCTCTGTGGGCGGAAGCATCGGGTCTCGCTCAGGGACTCTCCACCGATCCGACTCTGGCTCGCATCTTCTTCGTTGCCAAACGATCGGCCGAGGTCTTTCGGCTCTTTGAGACGGCTTTTGGAGTATCCGCCGTTGATCGACTGGTGAAAGTGCTTCCCGGTCACATTGCCAATCCATGGCAGAACGAGCAGCAGCTCACCGCATTCTCCGACCCCATCTTGAATCCTCATGGGGTTCAAGCGGACGCCTTTGCCGTAGGAGCCTACTTCGGAAATGTCGTCGGGGATGAAATCGTGCACGAGGGGAGAGCGGAGATCGCAACGATTTCAGAAGTCCTCGATCGAGGAAGAAACAATCTGACGATCGACCGCCCCGATCCTTTCGCCCCGGGGGAGATGATTCTGAGCCTTGCCAACATGGTGTCTCTTGCCAAGACCCTCACAGATGCCCACGGCGTCTCCCTCGTTGCCTACGAGGGAGGCCAAGCCCTTCATGAGCGCCATGAATTCAACAACAATCCAATCCTCGGACAGACCATGGTGGATGCAAACCGAGACCCGGCAATGAAGATGATCTATCGGGAAATGCTGGAAACCTGGGAGCTTCACGGAGGAGGGCTCTTCCTCCACTACAGCCTGATCCACCGACCCACGATCCATTTTGGCTCTTACGGATCCTTGGAGTGGACCGACCAGGCAGAGGAGAATTCTCCAAAATATCAAGCTCTACTGGATTGGATCGAAATTCACTAGACAAGATGGAGAGGAGAAAGAGGGAAAAGGTTGGGGCGCACGATGAATTTGCTCCCGGAACCCGACTCTCTTCTCTTCTCCTGCTTCGATCTATCCCTTCATTCTCTCCTCGACCACTCCGAGAATCACTTTCTCCTGCTCGCATGCCTTCGAAACGATCGCCTGTCCTCGCTCCATGTAATCCGCAACCGCCTTCTTGTCGTCCAGATCCGCCGAGTTGATCGTGACGTTGAGAAAGGCTCCCATCACGGCGGATCTCGCGCAGAGAGCTCCTACTCCCGCATCGGAAATCGAACTCTTGTTCCCGATCGAAACCATGGCGTGAATCACTTCAAAGGCCGCAAAGGATTTTTCCATGACCTGAAAAGGAATCTCGATGGCATGCCGGGTCGCCGCTTGAATGGCGAGGCTCCGCTCTCGTTTTTCTTCTTCCGAACCCTTTGGCAGCCCGAATGCCGCAATGATTCCATTGAAGGCCTCCGTATCTTCATCAATCAAAGACAGGAGGTCGTCGTGAAGATCCTTTCCCTTCACAGCCCAGCTGGAGAACTCTTCCCATCGCTCATCCCAGCCCCGTTTATGACTCGAGAGATTCGCTACCATCGTTGCCAGGCCCGCTCCTAGCGCCCCCAGGTTCGCCGAAACCGATCCCCCCCCAGGTGCCGGGGACTCGGAGGCCGTTTCCTCCACGAACCCCCTCACAGAAAGATCAACCAGCTTCTTTTTTGTCCTGTCTGCCAGGACGTATTCGATGATCTTCTCTTCCGGCTTGAACTCGTAAAGCTCGGAAAGCCCCAGAGACTTGACGGCAATCTTGATGATTTCACCGTCGGAGACTCCAACCGAGCGTTTCTGCTTCTTGAGAAAATAGCGTCCCGCATCCAGCATCGCCTGGAGTGGAACCAACCCAACGATCTCCGAACCGGTAACCCTCATCCCTCGCGCGGTTGCTCGATCGCAGATTTCATCGAAAGCCACGTGGATGGAGGTCACGCTGATGTTCGTGAGATTGATGGAAATCTGGGCAACCCCGAACTCCTCAATGAACCACCCGATGGCTTTCACGCATTTGAGAGAACCCGGGATGTAGACAGGGTCCCCGTTTTCGTCGTTCACCACTTTCCCGGTGAGTGGATTCCCCTCCCGTTTGATGCGTCCCTTTTCACGAATATCGAATGCAATCGCGTTGGCTCGCCTTGTCGACGTGGTGTTCAAGTTCACATTGTAGGCG
>JAJDCM010000260.1 GCA_029260825.1 Planctomycetota bacterium
CGACTTGGTCACGATTCCAAGCATGGGATCGATATTCTGGAACACACCAGAAAGAGCCGGCGGAACGATCACGTTGGCAGCACCACGAGGCGGCAAGAGACCGGAAAGCTCGGCGAAGAAGCCGTACTCACCTTCTCCATCGCCATCTCTGTCACCTCGGCCACTTGACTGATACTGGGCCTGGGCCGAACTGATGTTGCGCAGCGTCGCAATCGCCGACGTCTCATTGGCGCTCACACGAGCCGACAGTAGGTTCGGAATGGCAATCGATGCGATAATCGCAATGATCGCGATAACAATCAGCAACTCAATAAGGGTGAAACCCCTTTGACCTCTAACCATTTTGCTCTTTCTCCTGAATGACACCAGACTTGCATGTTACCGATAACTTACAGCGCTCTTTCGTTCCACTTCCCTTTCCCCATCTATCTGCAAAGGCCCTCTAACTTGAATCAAAGAAGAACACGTTCATCCAAGCACCTCTCTTTGCATTTCGAATGCGGCTCAATCAGCCGGCAAGATCGTCGCTAAGGGGCGACACATCCATCTCCGTCGGAGAGACCCTCAAGGAGCTCGGCCACGTACTCATCGGAAGGATCCAGTTGCTTTGACTTCCGAAGTGACTCCAAAGCTCTACCGTTTTGACCTGATGCCATCTCCGCCAGACCGCGAACCAAATACGCCTTGGCACTCTCTGGAAACAGCCCGATGATCTCCTCGCACACCATGGAAGCTCTGGATGGCTTCTCGTTGCGCAAGTGCAGATCTGCTATGGCAAGCCGGATCTGAAGTTGTTGCTTCTCACTGATGCGGCTCTGCAATACTTGTTCATATTCCGCGACCGCCTGGTCATGTTCGCCGAGCCGATCGGATGCCAGAGCCAAGAGAAGACGGCCCTGTACATTTGTCGGATCCCGCTCCAGAACCCTGCGGCAATCAACAATCGCTTGATCATGGGCACCAACCTGGGTGAGAAGCTTCGCGCCACTCAGAAGCGAGTTGATGTCGGGCTCCCCTTGCAAAACGCTTGGAAGCACGCAGAGAGTCAAGACGATGGCCATTCCTGCTCCGTAAAGAGCGCATCGTCTGGCACCTTGCTTCCCGATCCCTGCCATGATCTATCCTCGTTTTCGTCTATTTTCAAAAATTGCTTAATTAATACAATTTATACAGGCCATAATAATTGTACTGCACTCTACGAACCGGTCAAGCCGTTCCTTTCCGGACTGCCCGGGAGGAACAAACTCTAGTGACCTCCCATCAAGCCCTCCTGGAGCTTGAAGATCGGCAGGAATACGGCCAAGACGATGCCGCCCACCAGGATTCCGATAAAACCAATCATCAGGGGTTCAATGAGGGAGGTGAGTGATTTCACCTCCGCATTCACCTGATCGTCATAAAACTGGGAGATCTTCTCGAGGAGCAGTTCAAGAGCACCGGACTTCTCTCCAATGCCAATCATCTTGGTCACCATCGGTGGAAAGACGGTACTGCGAGCAAAGGGCTCACAAAGAGACTCCCCCTGCCTTACATGCTCTCTTGCCTGATCAACAACCCGAGACAAGACCCGGTTGCCAACCGTAGCCGACACGATCTCCAAGGCCTCAAGAATGGGAACACCACTTCGAATCAATGTGGCGAAAGTCCGAGCAAACCTCGACAAAGCCACCTTTCGAAACAGGGAACCGAAAACCGGAGCCTTGAGAATCAGCCAGTCAAGGGCTCCTCTTCCGGGCTCGGTTCGGCTGAACACGACTCCACCGAAAATCGCGCCTGCTCCAGCCATGAGAACGAGGATCCAGTGGTTTTGAAAACCCTGGGAGAGGTCAAGCACAAAGGATGTAATCGCCGGCAACTCGATCCCGAGGGACGCAAAAATCGGACGGAACTTCGGGACGATTCCCACCATCAAGAAAGACGCGATACTGAGAATCAACACGAGCGAGACCACTGGATAAGTCATTGCGGCTCGAATGTCTCTCTTGAGCTTTTCCGATGCTTCCAGGTACTCGGCAAGACGAACCAAGATCTCGTCCAGCTGACCGGAAACTTCTCCTGCACGAATCAGACTCACGAAGATATTCGAGAATACCTTGGGGTGCTCTTCGAGAGCGTGGGAGAGATCTTGACCGGAGCGGATCGCGCCGGAGATATCGGAAAGCACGTTCTTTTGACCCGGTAGCTCGGCTTGCTCTTGAAGCACTTCAAGTGATTCAAGGAGCGGAATACCGGCAGATATCATGGTGGAAAGCTGACGGACGAGGATGACCAGATCCTTCTTGGGGATCTTCCGGCTCTTCGCTCCGAGTAGAGCTCCTCCCTTGAATCCATCAATCCCGACACTCGAGCGTTTCTTTACCTCGAGAACGACGAGATCCTTCTCCCGAAGGCGACCGATGACCTCGTTCTTGTCGTGGGCTTTGATGGTACCCGAGACCATGCTGCCGCTCGACTTCTTTGCGTTGTACTTGAAGGTCGGCATAGAATCCTCTACTAGTCGGCCAGAGTGACCCGGAGAACCTCCTCAACGGATGTTCTTCCTCGCAAGGCATTCAAAAGACCGCACTTTCGCAGCGAAATCATTCCGTGCTCGATCGCGGCCTTCTTGATATCAACAGCTGATCGACCTTCGATGATCAATCGCTTTAGTGCTTCTCCCACCACCATCGTCTCGAGGAGGGCAAATCGACCCCGGTAACCCTGTACACACTTGGTGCACCCCTTCGCCTTACAGAAAGTTGGGTCTTCCCCGAAATCTTCGGGCTTGAGTCCCAATCGAAGCAGGCTCTCCTCCGGTGGCTTGAAGGGCTCCTTGCAAGCATCACAGAGCTTGCGGCAAAGACGCTGAGCCGCAACAAGAAGCACCGAAGACGCAACCATGAACGGGTCAACCCCCATGTCGATCATTCGAGTTACCGTGGATGGGGCATCGTTGGTATGGAGAGTCGAGAGAACAAGGTGTCCGGTAAGTGCCGCCTTCACGGCGACTTCAACCGTTTCCGTATCTCGAATCTCACCCACCAGGATCACATCCGGATCTTGACGGAGAATGGAGCGAAGAGCCGAAGAAAACGTCACTCCTCGCTTTGGATTCACGTGAACCTGACACACGCCGTCTACCTGGTACTCGACCGGGTCTTCCACGGTGACAAAGTTTGATTCCACGCAGAGGATCTCGCGAATTGCCGAATACAACGTGGTGGATTTTCCACTTCCGGTCGGTCCGGTCACGAGGATCATCCCGTAGGGCGCGGAAACCGCCTCACGGAATTCCTCCAGCACCTTGGGCTCAAAGCCAAGACTCTCAAGAGACATCGAGAGGTTCTTGGTATCCAGAATACGCAGTACAAGTTTTTCGCCATGCACGACGGGAAGAACCGAAACACGGAAGTCCACCTGCCGGGTCTCGATCCGGATCTGGAATTTTCCATCCTGAGGCTTTCGTTTCTCCGCGATATCCAGGTTGGATAGAATCTACAATCGAGAAGCGATCGCATTGTGAATCTTTCGGGGAAGATTAAACGCCTCATGGCAACGACCATCCTGACGGAATCGAACCCGAACTCTGTTTTCAAACGGTTCGATATGAATATCACTTGATCGTTCCTTGACCGCCTTGTAGATGATCAAATTGACCAGCTTGACGATCGGCGAACCTTCCCCGGACAGATCGGAGAGGTCGGAAAGATCGATATTCTCCTCGTCAAATTCATCCTCGGTAAACTCGAGCTCCGGCTGATCGATCACTCCCTCGAAGATCTCGTTCATCTCTCGCTGATCCGCGTTGTAGCGTTCATCGATGAGACGTCGGATCGCATCTTCCGAGCTGATCACCGGGCGGAGGTCACACTTGGTGAGGATCCGGAGGTCATCAAGCCTGACGATGTCGAACGGATTCGAGACGGCCAGAGTCAAAGTCGTCCCGATCTTGGAGACCGGAAGAACTCCATAGTCATTCGCCAGCTGCTGAGGCAGAACTTCCAGAGCAGCCTCATCCGCCTCGATCTTGTCAAGATCAATGGGAGGAATTCTCATCTCTCGAGCCACGATCCCGATGATCTCTCTTTCCGAAAGAGCTCCCATCGCAACAAGGGTCGTGGTGAAAGGGCGTCCCGACTCTATCGAGGTCGAACTTGCCTTCTCAATCACATCCTCTTCCAGTATCTCGTACTTGAGAAGGATGTTGCGGATTCTCTTGTCAAAACTGACCGTTGCCGAATTCATATGTTTCGCCGACTCTTGAGTGTCAAGTAGTTCGAATTACCCCTATCCCTCAAAACGTCCGTGGGATCCATACTCCGATAAGCCACCCCCGCCCCCACGACTCAAATTACGTCGCAAGTCCTCCGGGTCGAATGAGTGGTTGATTGCGTCTTCGAACGAGATGGTTCCCGTTCGATAGAGTTCGGATAGACTCTGATTCATCGTCTGCATGCCAAACCGTCGACCGGTCTGAATGAGCGAGTAGATCTGGTGAGCCTTGTCGTCGCGAATCAAGCTCCGGATGGCTGAGTTCACCACCATGACCTCCAAAGCCAACGACATTCCGCGACTCTGAGATCGTGGAAGCAATTGCTGGCAGAAGACGCCCTGGAGGGTAAATGAAAGCTGAGTCCGGATCTGCTGTTGCTTGTAAGCAGGAAAGACATCGACGATCCGGTTGATCGTCTGGATGGTATCGTTGGTATGGAGAGTCGCAAACGTTAGGTGCCCCGTTTCCGCCAGTGTCAACGCGGCCTCGATCGTCTCCACATCACGCATTTCACCGATCAAAACGACATCAGGATCCTGGCGAAGCACCGAACGTAGAGCGCCGGTGAAGCTATAGGTATCGCCTCCTACTTCCCGCTGATTGATGAGGCAGGAGTCACTTTCGTGCATGAACTCGATCGGGTCTTCGATGGTGACCACGTGAAACTTCTTCTTGGCATTGACATGGCTGATCATCGACGCAAGCGATGTGGATTTTCCCGATCCAGTAGCGCCCGTAACCAAAACAAGTCCTTTCGGGCGACCGCAAAGGTCCTCACAGATCGGAGCGGGAAGACCAAGATCAGCAAAAGTATTGACCTCGGTCGGGATCAAGCGCAGAGCGGCCGCGACGGTCCCTCTTTGCTGAAAAACATTGGTGCGAAACCGTCCAAGCCCCTTGACGCCAAACGAGAGGTCAAGCTCCAGATTTTTCTCAAATCGAGAGATCTGATCATCGTTCAAAAGGCTGTAGATGACCTTCTTACACTCGTCAGGCCCGGTTGGCTCGAACTCACTGTCGAGTAGCTTCCCATCGATCCGGATCTTTGGGCGGGTCCAAGCCGAGAGATGCAGATCGGTACCTCCCTTTTCCACAAGGAATTGCAACAGCTCTTCAATTGCAAGCATGGCAACCTTTCATCGAGTTTCAAAGCCAGGCAACTCAATCCAGACTCCCAGCACGGATAAGAGCCCAGGACATACCGATAAACCGGCCTATCGGGAAAATAGGGGAATTCGCTGAAGCCATTTGGAAGGATTCTCGTCGCAAATTAGAGCAGCTCATGGCAAAACTGAAGGAATCACACCAAGTCCTCCCGTTGAAATGCCGAAGAAAGAGCAACTTCTATGAGTCCATCGCGGAGGCTGCCAGGGAGGCCCTAGGAGCGAGCGAATCGTGTTCAACATTCAATTCGAACGGCTGGGTCCCATCCAGGTTGACGAGCAAGGTAAGACCTTGCTCGAGATTTCCCTGGATAAAGGAGTCCCCCATTATCATGCCTGCGGCGGCCACGCCCGGTGCTCAACGTGTCGAGTCCTGGTTCTCTCCGGCGAGAAGAACCTCTCCCCTCCCACAGACGCAGAATGTGAGATGGCAGAGCGCAAGGGGTTTGGACCGTCGGTCCGGCTCGCCTGCCAGACCCGGGTATCCGGTCCCATTACTGTTCGCCGCCTTGTACTCGATGACACCGATGCCGAAGAAGCCTACTCCGTGGACAAGCCGCGGTGTGATCTAGGATCAAGTAGCGGAAGGGAAACCCGGCTGGCGGTCATGTTCGCCGACATCCGTTCTTTCACACCGTTTTCCGGACGCACTCTTCCTTATGACCTTGTCCATATTCTCAACCGCTACTTCGCAGCCGCTGGTGAGGCCATCCGTCAGCACGACGGTTACATCGACAAATACCTCGGTGACGGAATCATGGCCCTATTCGGGCTGCGGACTGAAGATCTCCAGACAGGATGCCGGGACGCCGTCGCCGCCGGACTCTCTCTCCTCGATCGGCTCGAACGTCTGAATCACTATCTGGAAGAACAATTCGGGGAGCGCTTCGAAATCGGAATTGGCATCCATGCCGGCGTAGCCGTCGTGGGATCGATCGGACACCCGAAAAGACGTCAGCTCACCGCCCTGGGTGACGTGGTCAATGTAGCCAGCCGGATCGAATCTGCGAACAAGGAATTCTCTTCGACGTTCCTGGTCTCGGACACAGTCTTCAGCTACGTCAAAGATCGGGTGAAGAATGGCCGCAAGATCCAGGCCTCCCTCAAGGGGAAACAGGGAACGTACGACCTTCACGAGATCCTCGGTTCATCCGAAACGGGACCGCCGCTCATAACATCTACGGCACAAGATAGACTCCGGGCAGTCCTGGAAACCCACATCTCCAGGATCGACGCTCCTTCCTATCTTCGCCTGGCATTCCATGACGCGTGGATCCGCCTCGCTACCGGCGGAAAGAGCTGCGTCACCCCCTTTTCTCAGTCTCTTCAAAGAAAAGAGAACCTTGCGCTCATCCCCAACATGGACATTCTTGCCACCGTAAAAGATCAGTTCCCCCGGGTCTCTTTCGGCGACCTGATTGCTCATGCCGGTGCCTACGCTGTAGAGCGATGTGGCGGCCCTCGCATTGACCTCCAGTTCGGGCAAGTTGATCGAGACGGCCCGGCAGAAGACAATGACTTTCCGTTCTACGAGGGAATCTCGCTCCCGGATGCCAAGAGCTACTTCCTTGCATCCGGGTTTTTAGCTCGCGACCTCGTGGCTTTGTCGGGAGCCCACACCCTGGGTCTCGCATCGGGTCAGCCGTTTACCCACGACCCCTTCACCTTCAACAATCAATATTACTGTCGATTGCTTGCTGGAGATACGAGGGCGTTCCTGCCCTCCGATATGGGGATTCTCGATGATCCGGACTGTGTCCACTGGGTCGAAGAGTACGCACGGGATGAACAACTCTTTTTCGACGACTTTGCCGACTCCTATCGGCGTCTGACTCAGAGCAATCCTCAGGCGGAAGAAGCGATCTTCTGAGATGAAGCTCAGTCTTCCTCTTCGACCTTCTTCGATTTCGCCATGATTTCCTGAGCCACGTTCGCTGGCACCACGTCTTCGCGAGCAAACGTCATGGAGTAGAATCCTTCGCCTCCGGTCATCGAGCGAAGCTCGGTCGAGTACGTCGACATCTCCGCCAGAGGAACCTCGGCCTCCACCACCTGGAAGTTTCCGACCGTCTCCATCCCCTGAATGCGCCCCCGACGACCATTCAAATCCCCCGTGATGTCTCCCATCGAGGTGGACGGTACCGTGACCTTGAGGTGCATGATAGGTTCGAGGAGTACCGGCTTCGCCTGCTGGAAGGCGTCCTGGAAGGCCTTTCGCGCGGCAATCTGAAAAGCAATGTCCTTTGAATCGACCGGATGGTGCTTTCCGTCGTAGACCGTCACCTCAACATCGACCACTTTGTTGCCGGAGACAATTCCCTCCGTCATGGCCCCGCGCACTCCCTTTTCACAAGAAGACAGATACTGCTGGGGAATGGAACCACCAACGGTGGCGTTTACGAATTTGAAGTCTTCACCCCGAGTCAAGGGAGCGATCCGCAGCCAGACTTCTCCGAACTGACCGGCACCACCCGTTTGCTTCTTGTGGCGGTACTTCGCATCTCCCGTGCCCGAGATGGTTTCCTTGTAGGGGATGGCCGGAATCCTGGTATCGACCTCCACCTCAAATCGCTTCTTGAGCCTCGCCAGAATGACATCGAGATGAAGGTTGCTCATTCCCGAAATGACCAGCTCCCCGGTCTGCTCCCCCCGAATGACCCTGAACGTAGGGTCTTCGTCGGAAAGTCGAGTCAGAGCTGTCCCGATCTTTCCTTCGTCTCCCCGTTTCTTCGGCTCGATCGCCAGGGATACCATGGGAGTTGGATGAGGGATCTTCGCCATCCTGCCCTCGAACTTCTCGTCAGTGATGGTGTCACCGACCTTCAAGGAGTCAACCTTGGACATGGCCACGATGTCTCCCGCCTGAGCAGAAGAGACATTGGTCTGCTCCTTCCCGACGACCTCGATCAAGTTGCCGACCTTCTCTGGCTTCCCGATCCGGGGATTCAGGAACATTCCATTATCTGGAAGACTTCCGGAATAGACCCGAAAGAACGCAAGCTTCCCCACGAACGGGTCGGTAACCACGCGAAAGACCTGAGCCAGGAAAGGCGCATCAACGTCTGCCGGCGGCGTTTCGATTTCGTCGTCCGAGTCGACCTTGTACACGGGACGCTGAACTCCATCCTTCGGGGACGGAACGTCAACTTCAATGAAGTGGTTCAGCTTGGCGAGACCGACGTCTTTCTCCGCCGAGACGAACAAGATCGGGAAGACCAATCCCTTGGCGATGGACTTGGTGGCTGCGGCGGCGATTTCATCTTCGGATAGCTCCTCTCCATCGAGGTAGCGTTCCACGAGACTGTCGTCGACCTCAACAATCGCTTCCATGAGCGGATCCTTGAGGGAGTCAATCTTCTCTTTGATTCCAGCCGGCACATCACTCGGAGGATTCAAGACGCTGTAAACCGCGCTGAAGTCCGCTCCGGTGCCATCGGGAACATCCCAGAGATGACACTTCTCTCCAAAGGTCTCGCGAATCTCGTTTACCAGACCGTCAAGGTCGATGTTTTCCCCGTTGAGCTTGGTCACCACGATGACCCGGGAGACCCCTTCGTCTTTCGCCAGAGCCCAGACGGCACGGGTGTTGACGGCAACGCCTCCGGTGGCGCTGATACAGATCATGGCGGTTTCTACCGCACGGATCGCGCCAAAGGTCTCACCAACAAAATCTGGATAGCCCGGGCAATCGATGAGGTTGACGCGGGTGCCCCCGGTCTCCCAGTGCATGGTCGCAGCGCGGAGGCTGTGTTGCCGATCCTTTTCATCCTGCTCGAAATCGGAAACGGTTGTGCCATCAATCACCTGGCCACGACGATTGATCACCCCTGCCTTGTGAAGAAGTGCTTCGGCGAGGGTGGTCTTGCCCGAATCGCCGTGACCGACCAGAGCAATGTTGCGAATTTTTTCCACACTGACTTGGGCCATGCTTCTTCTCCGAATCTAGTGTCCTGAAGCGGACGGTCCTGATCGGATCGCGTGAGGATCCGTAAAGGGGTAACCGGAAACGAATCGCGAGCGGATCATAATAGGCTCTCACTACCCCAGTTCCAATCAAAAAAGAACTGGTTTTGAGAGGCCCGCGGCCATTGATCCAAGCGCCTGTCCGGAAAGGACTAGAGAGATTTGAAGATCAGCTCAGGACCTGAGAGACCCAGGTGGGATAAGTCACGGAAAGGAAGTATTGGACCTCCCCACCGAAGAGAAGCATGGTGAGCGCGCCCATGGCCAAAAAGGGCCCGAATGGAATGTAGTGGTCCTTCTTGATCATCAGCCAGAGGACCCCGAAGATCGACCCGAAGATACTCGAAGCGACGAGAGTCAACAAGACCGCTTTGACCCCGAGAATCCCTCCGATCATCCCCAAAAACTTCACATCGCCTAATCCCATCGCATCCTTCTTGAAAAGGAGCTTGCCCACGAACCCGAGCCCGTAAATGATGCCCGCGCCGGCAGCGATCCCCAGAAGCGATCCCACCAGAGCCTCTCTTGGAACCTTGGTCCCATGCAGGCTCGGAATGAGCGCGGACAGGATCGGAGCAAGGATCATTCCGGGCTTGGTGATGCGATCGGGAAGAATCCGGAATTCGAAATCGATAAACGTTCCGGCAATGAGCGCGGCAACAAAAATGAGGTGAACAAGAGTCAAGCAAACTCCACCCAGAGAGAACAAATCGGGCTGAGTTGCGAGCAACCGGAATCCAACCGTAGCGAAAAGCACTCCGGTCAGGAGTTCGACCAGCGGGTATCGAGCGGAGATATGAATCGAGCAGTTGCGACATTTCCCCCGCAGCAAGATGTAGCTCAGAACCGGAATGTTGTCATACCAGGCAATTTGCTTGCTACATCCGGGGCACATGGAACGGCCCTTGGAGACCGACTCACCTTCCCGAGGCAATCGATAGATCACCACATTCAAGAAGCTACCGATGAGGAGTCCCAGGATGCCGAGCATCGTCGGTATCTGCCACGTCATGGATTCGAAGGCTTCGATCATCGCTGAGCTCGCAATCAGGGCCCCGTCGAGGCCCAGGTTTCTTCAGCCCGGGCTAGCACCCGGCCACAGTCCTCACAAGGCAAACGCGTCTTCGGCTTCAACGACTCTTCCACCAAACGAAGCAGCGTTTCTCCACAGACACACACAAGACCGATACAGCGCGCCGGATTTCCCGCAACAACATGGTGGGCACTCACATCGTGAGTCACCACTGCGCCCGCACCAACCATAGCGTAACGACCGACACAGACTCCCGGAAGCAAGGTAGCATTGGCGCCCAAAGTGGCCCCCGTACCGATCCTTGTCATCTCATAGTGAGCCGGTCCCCGACGCGGGGTTCCCGCCCTCGGGTGCTTGATATTGGTGAACACCACCGACGGTCCACAAAAGACCTCGTCTTCCAGGACGACTCCCTCATAAACCGAAACGTTGTTCTGGATCTTCACCCGGTTCCCGATGACCGCTCCTGACGCTACGAAAGTATTCTGCCCGAGGTTACATCCCTCGCCCACCTTGGCTCCCGCCATGATGTGACAGAAGTGCCACACGAAGGTCCCGGAACCAATCGCTTCGGGTTCTTCGACCAACGCTGAACCATGAATGAAGACTTTTTTATCCATCCTGTTCGTGCCCGGGCCTCAAAAGAACCGGGACCGGACATCGAAGATGCCCGGTCCCGGTTTGGAAGTTTATATCTAGCATCCCTCTCGGGACAACCTCAGTCGAGACGGAACGTAAAGCTCAACGAATCGATCAGAGGAACAATGCCAGTGAACGGATCAGCGTTCAATTCAAACGTGAACGACACAAACCGGAGTCCGTCGATAAGATCGATATCCTGGACCGGACCCACCGCCAAGGCATCGTCGCCCTGGGGAGGAATATTGTTGTTCGGCGGTTTTCCGGTGAAGGTGAGATCAAAGCTCGAGCCGATCCGAGCCGAGTCCGAAATGACCAGCGAAGACTGGTAGTCCGGGTTGGAGTCGTTGGTGTCCAGATCAAGAGAGACTCCGTAGGATTTCTTGAGGACAAGCTTGAGCCGATGCTGGTATCGAGTGTTTTCACCCGCACCGCATTGGCTTCCTGGAGCACCACCTGCTTGCGCTCTCTGGTAGCCACCAAAGACGCGGAAGCGAGGAAGACATGCACTTGATTCGTTCTTGAACAGCTGGAAGGATGTTCCTCCAGGAGCCACATCAAGCTCCAGAACCACGTTGGATCGGCCGTCGTATTCAAAGTCAGTTGAGAAGGTCGGGTACGGGAAGAACGCTTCATTCAGAGCATTCGGAACGTCGTACACCCCCTCATAAACTTTGGTCGGGTTATCCGGGAAACCAGAGAAGTTCGCGGAGAAGGTCGTGGCAAGTCCACTCGCCGTCGAACTCTGACGGGTGTGTCCCACCGAAACCGCTACCGTCGGATACATGGCGGCAAAAACAAAGTTCGATTGGGGCCCCCATGAAATGGAGATGACCGATTCCAGATTTCCCGCGCCCCCCGAGTTGAATACATCCTTCTCGATCAAGTGATGGATTCTGTTACCCGCAGTCGTCAAAGGTTGCGGCAACAAGAACTGACTCGGGTTCACGGGCACTTCAACATCACGGAATGTTGCCGGTGCACCTTCAAGGATGCCGTCTCCGTTCCAGACATTATCGGTGGTGCCAAGATCGAGTCCCGCCTGTCCCTTTCGGTTCACCCGGGTTTCAAAGTCTTCGGTGATCCCACCAAAGTTTGGCTCGCCCGGCTTGTCTGCGGTCTTGAAGGAGAACTTGATCGGGGCAAGGATCTGACCTTCCCGACCGTCCACCAGCGGATTCCCGACCAGGCTATTTCCTGCCAAGTCCTCGACCGCCCCGGAAAGGACGAATTCAAACCGGTAGGGCTGATCGGTATTCGGATCGTCCCCCAACGTGTTCAAAGGACGGAAGGAAAAGGTGCGAAGGTCGCCACTCGGAATGACCTCGCCAAGAATTGCCCGGGGTGGGTCTACGAAAGTATTGGTCAGGGAAAACGTGGTGAAAGGATTGAATGTTCCGGGATTCATGGGCTCGGAGAACTTCACCGAGACCTCGAGGTTTGCAGGATCAAACTCGGGGACAGGCATGCCCGCGCAATCATCGTCCGGATTTCCGTTCAATGCGTCAGGATTACAGGCTTCGTTGATTGCCCTCTGGCTGAACTTGATCTCCTCGGCAACCATCGGAGGCACCGAGGGTTCTTCCGGAAGGAAGTCGCCACCGGTGCGGAAGAATCCGGAGAACTCCCGGACAAGTGGACGACCGTTCAGACCCTTGGGCGAAAGACTCGAATTCCCGAGCACTCGCACCGTGTACTGGGTCGCCGGATCGAATCCTCGGGCGTTATCCGGAGGATTGTTCGACGGGTTGTACATGTTGACGCTTTGATCAACACCTCGGCCATCCACCCCGCCAAAGAAGGTCGGGAAGAAGCTGATCACGTTTCCGCTGATCTCAATTCGGCCCGAGAATACGCGCCCTGCACCTTGGACCTGGAAGCCCGAGACACTGACGGAAGTCGGATCGATACCAGAGTTGAATGTCACCCGGATCGGCTGGTTCAACTTGACGTCCGTCTGACCTTGTACGTCAAGACTGAGAGCCTGGAGGCTTCCACCTGTGCCGCCGCCTCCTCCGCCTCTGCTACATCCCAAAAGCCCGCCCGTCAGGACGAGGGCCCCGGTCAACAGCAAAACCGAGCTGGTTCTTAAACTATGATTCCCAAACAACATGATCTCCTCCGATTTGTCAGCCACAACTGGAGTCGCTCTGAAAAGCTGGTCCGACCAAGACCACTATTGAACTGGAGCTCTCGGTGAGAAGTCAAGACGACGCTTGACTGGTTAACGCCTTGACGCAAACCACCCCCGGACGAGTGAAGACAGAAGCAAGGATCATACCATCTAGTTTTCCGGAATTCACCCGACCGAATAATTCCATATTCCCAGCCAGAATCAGGGTTAAGGAGCGGCAGGCAAAAAAAGGTTCCCTGGCTCGATTCTCCACGAGCGACCCTGCTACATCCACCCAGAGCGATCGTGCTACGTCTCTCTTTCCGAAAAGAGTGCTCCTCTCGGGCAAAAAATCGGATCCTGAAAATCAGGAACTCCCTGCAGAAGGGCCCGAAAAGACCCCAAGAGACCCGAAAGTGACCCACTCGCAAAGGCGCCTCTTGCCCGAGAAAGCTCCCTGCTTTGCCTGGCAGAGATCGGCCAGGGTTCAACCGAGTTCTCTTTCTCCCCGGCCTGCGGACTGACAAGGTCCCCCGCCTCGAGAACTCGCGCAATGAGATCCGAAAGACCCTCTCCCGTATGAGAACTCACGGAAACAGGAGAACGCCCCCGTTTCTGCCTCTCCTTGAGGACCCCCCGGTGGCTTTCCAGGTCCGATTTGCTGACCACCTCTACCAGGGGGATCTTGGCGGCAGAGTCCAGGAACCCCGGGTCCATGGAGCGAGAAGGGCCTGCTCCGTCAAAAACGGCCACGATCACATCGGCGGACTGAACTTCTTCCCGGGTCCGGCGCAAAGCGAGTTGATCCGGCTGGCTCCTTGGCTCCCCATGGCCTGCGGTGTCCACGAGATGGAGGTGAAATCCATTCCAATCCACCCCCCACTCAATCGCGTCTCGTGTCGTACCAGGTTCGGGAGAAACGACCACCCGGTCCAGACCGGACAGGGCGTTGAAGAGAGTGGACTTCCCTCCGTTGGTGGCACCGGTAAGAACCACCTTACGGGAAAGGAGGATCCTTCGAGATCGGGCCAGTCGATCCTCCCAATTCTGCAGTTCCTCTCCCCACTCCGGACGAACGTCACCTGTCTCGCGCATTGCACGAACGACTTGACGTATCCGTTTCCTGACCGCTAGCTCAAAGGCATCCGATCGAGGGCGAGCCAGGAGCCGTACCGCTTCCACTCCCCCGGCGAAGCTAAGAGCTGCCGCCGCCTCGGCCCGGAGCGAATGGTACCCCTGACTTCTCCAGAGATGGAGCCGGAAAACAGGCAATGCCACCTCTTCCACACCCGATCGACTCATGAGCTCACGAAAACGGTCCACGGGCACAACTCCGCCATGAAGACAGATGTCGATATCTTCCCGGGAACGGCGGCAAACAACGACCTCGTCCACGACCCGATCCCCGTCCAGGATCTTGCCGTAACTCAGTCTTCCCTGGATTCGGGTTGATGACGAACCCGGTCGGCCCCTCCTGCTGAAGAACGGGGAAAAGACCTCCTCAGCCGACGTGCCGAGCAGGCGAACGACGGCGATGCCTCCCTGGCCCGGAGGCGTGACGACGCACATGACATTCATCCCAAGCCAACTCCCCTTCTCGTCTCGACCCAAGGATCACCGACCATCCATCAAAACCGTTTCTGAAGCCAGAATCTGCAGACCGGAAAGCGTCAGATTGAGATCCATTTGATCGATCTGCGGGATTTCATTCACCACTTTCCGAGCTCCGCCTCCCGTTGCTACCACGAGGACCTTTCCGCCCATTTCTTGAACCGTGTCCCGAATCAAGCCCGAGATCATGCGTGTGAATCCGCCTCGCACCCCCACTCGAAGCGATTCCTCCGTATTCCGGGAAAGCAGCCGTCTCGGCTTTCGACAATCCGACTCCGGAAGGAGCGCCGTTGAGGTTGATAGGGCCCTGGCCATGGCAAAGAGTCCGGGGGCGATCCCACCACCGAGAAAGGAGCCCTTCCCATCCACCGCATCAAAGGTCACTGCGGTTCCAATATCGACGACCAGAGTCCTTCTGGAGAATCTTCGATCGGCGGCAAGTGCATTCAAGAGCCGATCGACTCCAACGCTCGCTCGTGGACGATAGGTGATTTGCAAGGGGATGGAAAGGTCGGTGCCGGCAAGAAAAAGAGGCTTCTTCTGAACCCGAAAAAGCTTCTTCAGCTCACGGCTTCGTCCGGGGACTACGCTGGTAGCCACGGCGTAATCAAAGGAAGGAGAATCGGGCTGAAAGAGAAAATCAGCCATCGCCTTTCCCGCCGGGACCGGGAAACGCTGAACGTTCCGGAGCCGATTCCCCCGAACCAGGCCAACCCGGAGCGATGAGTTCCCCACGTCAAGAACGGAAAACGTGGGCCGGCTCATCGGACTACTTGATGCTGTAGTTGATGGTCTTTTCCTGGCCTTGGCGCAGAATCTTGACCACAACCGAATTTTGCAGGCGTTTCTCGTTGGCCGAAACAAAGTTGACCAGATCTGACTGGGACGAAACCTTGTGGCCGTTGACCTCGATGATGACATCGCCCTTGGCAAAACCGCGACCCGCGATGAAGGAGTTTCCTTCGAGATGGTTGATACGAATCCCCGTTTTTCCCTGTCCGAATCGATAGTCTTCGATATCGACGTCATTCAGGAGATCCTGCCCCTTCTCGCGAACCATCTCCATTTCAGACCGAGGGATCTGCCACTTGTTTTCGCTGATTTCCTTCGCTTCTGTGTACGAAGCACCTTTCTGGGATGCGAGCAAGTCGTCGATGGTGCTCTTCCCCCGCGGATTTCGAGCTCCTCCCGGTACGTGCCCCTTCTTTTTCTGCCTGGAAAGGTTTCCCTTTCCGTCCTTGGAGAATTTGCTCTTCGAATTCGTTTTCGAGATGGGACCGGTTGAGGGAGAGGACTTGACGTCAAGCTTTTGCTGCATGGGAACGCTGACTTCTTTTCCTCCGTACAGGAAGACAACGTTTCCCGGGAAAGGTTCGTTTTCATAGCGAAGGGGCTTCGTCTCGGGGCGCATTCCGGGAATGACTTCACCGAACAAGAAGTCGGCCTGGCCTGCCGGAGTTTTTCCCACCGGCTTCTTGATATCGAGCATCACCACCTTGTGGATGATCCCGACCACGGCCAGCTGAGTTTCGAGGGGACTCTTTGGAGCCTTGGTGACCGTAGTCGTTGGCTTCTTGTCGACGATTGGCTTCGGCGGCGGCTCGGGAGCATTATCTCGGAGGTTCGCACCCCAGAGGGATGCCATGTCGCTTTCGCGACGAGACGTTTCTTCCTCTTTGGCGTGGCGACGATCCGCGTCATTTTCGATCACGTCGAGATCATCGACAACTTTGTCCCGGCTGGACACGGCCGCGGACGGATCGGCAGAAACGAACATCCAGCCGGTCACTCCGATCCCCCCCACCAGGACGAGGTTCAGGAGCCAAAGCATGACCTTGATTCCGTGCATTTTCATCATTCAAAACCTCCGTCGACAGGGTCTGCCATCGGTTCAGTCAAAGCGACTCCAGGAACCTCTACACTCCCTGACTTTCGGCGTGGGAGGCCCTGAGGCTTGATCCGCCCCGGCTGAACTCCTGATTTAGATTAGCAAAATCGGGCCGGGGGTCGGATCCGGCTCGTCATTTAGACGTCCAGAGACGTGTTGTTCTTCTCGATTTCTCGAGCTTCGTCGACTAATTCTTTGAGCAATCCCAGAGCGGACTTGAGATTGGAGCCAACGAGCGTGCTGACACCGATCACATTTTGCCCGCATGCCTCCCGGAGCTCCGCCATGCCCGCCTCATGGCCAGGCATGTCGATTTTATTGGCCACCACGACCTCTGGTTTTCTCACCATGTCCTCCCGGAAGAGGCCGATCTCTTTGCGAACGATTCTGTAGGCCTCTGCTGGACCAGGACTTGCGTCAGGAGACACATCCACAAGGTGGATGAGGGCCCGGGTTCGCTCTACATGGCGCAAAAAACGGTCCCCGAGACCATGTCCCTCGAACGCTCCTTCGATGAGCCCGGGGACGTCGGCAAGCAGGAGGGTCTCGTAGTTTCCGAGGTCGACGATCCCGAGCTGAGGTACCAGGGTCGTAAACGGATAGGAGGCGATTTTGGGCCTGGCCGCAGACACCCGGGAAAGAAACGTCGATTTTCCTGCGTTGGGAAGACCAACGATCCCCACGTCGGCAATCAGCTTGAGCTCCAGGCTAAGAGACCGAAACTCCCCCTC
>JAJDCM010000027.1 GCA_029260825.1 Planctomycetota bacterium
AAAGGATTCATGGATATCCTGTATCACCATAGGACGCTGGCGACCGACGCCCAGGGAGTCCACATTCGCGCCATGATCGGGGCGTTTCGTGGTCTTGGCCATACGGTCAACGAGGTGTCGTTGGTTTCGAGCGAAGAGGAAGGTGTACGGGATGAAGAAGGAGAGCACCAGGGGTTGATCGGGAGAATCAGACGAGGACTTCCCAAGGTTGCCTATGAGCTTCTTGAGCTCTACGGATACACTCCGGTGGGTCTTCGACGGATCAAGCAAGCGATCCTTCGCGGCCAAACCCCTGATTTCATCTATGAGAGGTATAGCCTCGGGAACGCGGCCGGGGTCAAAGCGGGAAAGAAGCTGAACCTTCCGGTCATCGTGGAGGTCAACGCCCCTCTTGCCCTCGAAAAATCTCTGTATGACGGGCTTCGTTTTCATTCCCTGGCGATGAAGTCGGAGCGGAAAATTCTCAGCGCCGCCGATCAGGTGATCACCGTGACGGGCGAGCTGAAACGGATTCTTGTCTCCCAAGGTGTTCCGGAGGAACGGATTGTTGTTATGTCCAATGGAGTCCATCGGGGAGAATTCGGACCCCAGATCGAGGGAAAAAAGTGGCGCTCAAGGCTGGGTGTCACGATGGACGACGTGGTGGTGGGGTTCGTAGGTTGGTTCCGTCCCTGGCATGGACTGCATCGTTTGATCGAGCTTGCTGCTTCCAGGAAGGCTCGCGACGCGAAAATGGTGGTGGTGCTGGTGGGAGATGGGCCTTCTCGGGAAGAGCTCGAGCGGCAGGCGAAGTCACTGGATGTTCTGCCGTTCGTGCGCTTTTTGGGAGCCCAGGAGCACGTCGAAATCCCCGAGATCTTGGCCGCGTTTGATGTCGCGGTGCAGCCCGAAGTTACCGACTACGCCTGTCCCATGAAGCTGATCGAATACCTGGCGGCGGGAAAAGCAGTGGTAGCTCCGAGGAAGGCAAACATCGTCGAGCTGGTTGAGGATGGGAAGTCTGCTCTTCTCTTTGACACCGAAGACGAGGGTGCCCTGGAAGAGGCGTTGTTGAACGTTGTTTGTTCGGCGACACTCCGGCGGCAGCTAGCTGTTGAGGGCCTGCACACGATCGAACGACGGGGGCTTTACTGGGACGAGAATGCTCGTCGGGTGATGGAAATCGCCCGGAGCCTTCAAGCTCAGGCCTAGGTTGTCTACACCTCCAGATCTGTCTTGAACCCACTTCTTGCCTGGTCTGGAGATTGCCATGAGAGTCGTTTCTGAAAAGCCCTGGCCGCGGTCCGTCTTTCTTGTGGTGGGGGTTCTGGCTCTTGTTGCCATCGCCTGGCTCTATCGCTCGACAGCGGTCTGGATGACCGATCGGTGGTTTGCTCCCGATAGTTACTATAATCATGGTTGGTTGGTGCCTCTTGTTGCTCTCTTCCTGGCTCATCGGGCTCTCAAGCGCACGACGATCGAGCACCGACCCCGGCCGATTCTGGGGCTTTCGTTGATTCTCCTTGGCGGCGGAATTCACCTGGTCAGTCTTCTTGCTCAGGTTCACTTCACTTCCGGGTTTTCGGTCCTCTTCATTTTTCTCGGACTACTTCTTTCGGTTTCGGGAGCGGCCCTCTTTCGAGCACTCTTGTTTCCCGTCTTGTTCCTCGGGTTCATGATTCCGATTCCTCTTGCGGCGATTGCCGATCTGAGCCTGTCTCTCAAGCTGATTGCAACCAGGTTGGGCGGGAACACTCTGGTGGCGCTTGGTACCGGAGCAACCCTTGATGGCCCCTTCATTCGTTTCGGGGACGATAAGTTGATCATCGGGGATGCTTGCAGTGGTTTGAGATCGTTGATCGCTCTCACGGCCTTTGCCGTCCTCTTCTCTTCCATCTCTCCTGTTGGTTGGATGAAGAAGACCTTTCTCTCCCTTTCGTCACTCCCCGTGGCGATCCTTGCCAATGCGGGACGGATTGTGTTCCTGGGCGTGGTTACTTTCTTCTTCGGGTCCGAGGCGATCCAAGGCCTCGTTCATGACGTGTCCGGCCTTCTGATTTATGTGCTCGCGTTCTGGATTCTTTTCATGATCGAGAGGGTGCTGGCCAAGCTTCCGGGAAAGGTTCGGGTTGCTGACGGAGAGAAGGTGGAAGAGAGGGCAGGTTCGTTGATCCTCGGGGGTCTTGTTCGAGGTCGGTTCAGCAGGAGCGGGGCCACCGCTTCCGTTCTCATCCTTTTTGGAATGGGATATGTCGGGCTGAACATCGAAGGAGCGTCATCCGTTCCTCCCCAGTCTCCTCAGGCGATGGCGAGTATTCCTTATCATCTTTCGGGGGCCGTCGGACGGGACGAGCCACTCTCTGACAGGACCTATGAACTTCTCGAGACCCGGGATGTTCTCTTTCGCCAGTATGAGAGCGAAGCTCTGAGCTCGGTCAACGTCTGTATCGTCTTCAGTGGGGATAACCGCAAGACCGCTCATCCCCCCGAGGTCTGCTACCGGGCGTCGGGTCTGGAGGTGGAGTCCAAAGATGAAATCATCCTCCATCCGGACGGGGATGCAGAAGAATTTGGAGCGTATCGGATCGTGGTCTCCGGACAAGGTCACCGGAGATGTGCGATCTACTGGTATGTTTCCGGCGACCATTTCGGACGCGACTACATGAAGCAGCAGGCCCATCTTGCCTGGAATTCGTTCCGTGGAGGAGCAACCGGGGGTGCCATGGTTCGTATCTCCACCGCGATGCACCCAACAGATGATCTTCTTTTGATCACCGAGCGCCTCCAGGAATTCGGGAGGGAACTGGCTCCCTATCTTCGTTAACTGTGGGGGTTTGAGTGATTCCGGCCAAGATCGATGAGAGCGCATTTTCCCGTCCTCTTGTCGTTTGAATTCGCCATTCACGCTTCAGGGGTATTCCCATGATTCGTTGTGCTGCATGGGTTTGCGCTCTTTTTTGGGTCGCCCCGGAGACAATGAGCGCCCTGATTGTCCCGTCTCTTTGTCCATCTCGATCAACAGGAACGGGGGGTGTGTGGGGGATCTGAGGCCGAATCTGGTCGTGATCTCCCGGAATGTGGTCGAATTTCAACGGGGCATCTTCGTGACGGAGAGGGGATTTTTGCCCGGGTTTTCGTTCTGGAAACCCATGGTGGCATGCAACTTGCCTTGGTTTATGCCAACCTCACACACTTCCTCACTCATCTTCACGAAGGGATTCCAACCACGTGACCTTTCAGAATCCACCTACTCCGCTGGAGAGGCGGCAATCGCCTCGCATTCCTCTTGTTGTTCCGGTTCGGATCTACGGGCCAAACGACAGTCCGTCTCTTGAGGACCCTGTCCTCGTGGCCACGAGTCGAAATCTGTCGGCCTCGGGGCTGTACCTACACACCTTCCACGACTCGGTTTTTGCCCCGATGTCGGTGGTCCGGTTGAGGATCACGGCTCCCATGGCAGCTCCCTCTGATTCTTCCTTTGACATCGATTCGTCCGTGTCCATCGCCTCGGACCTTGCGGCTTTCTTCGATCTGGAGAATCATTATTGCGCTCTTGAGTCGAAGGCTCGCATCGTCAGAATTGAATCTATCCACAAGGAAACTATGCTCGGTTCCGGTCTGGCCTTGCGGTTTGATAGGCCACTGTCGTTCGCATAGCTCGCTTCGTTTCGAGGGTGTTCGTTTGCATGCCTTGTCGTTTGATGTCGAGGATTACTTCCAGGTCTCGAACTTCGAGCATGTGATTCCGTTTCGCGACTGGTCCTCCTGGCCGTCCCGGGTGGAGAGAAACACCGAGATCATTCTTTCGGCTCTTGAAGAAGCGTCGGTGCATGCCACGTTCTTCGTTCTTGGATGGTGCGCGGAACATCACCCGAAGCTGGTCCGGAGGATTGCCGAGCTTGGCCACGAGGTGGCGGCTCACAGCTACGATCATCGGCTCGTCTATGAGCTTTCTCCGGATGAGTTCCGGGAGGATCTGAGGCGCACTCGAGGCATTCTTGAGGACGCGGCTCAGGTTGAGATCGTGGGCTACCGAGCACCCAGTTTTTCGATCACCGAGGAGTCTCTCTGGGCTCTGGATGTTTTGATCGAGGAGGGGTATCGGTTTGATTCCAGCATTTTCCCCGTGCATCATCATCGGTACGGGATCAGCTCTGCGCCCCGCTTTCCCTATCACGCGGAGAGAGAGGGGGGAAGGCTTGCCGAGTTTCCTCTTTCCACCTATCGCCTCTTCAATCAGAACCTGCCGATTGCCGGTGGAGGGTACTTTCGACTCCTGCCTTATCCGGTGCTGCGTTCGGCCTACCGACGTCTTACCCGTGCCTCCCAGCCTGCCATTCTCTACCTACACCCTTGGGAGTTTGACCCGGATCAACCCCGGGTACCTGGGGTGCCGAAGCTGAGAACGATTCGTCATCGATTGAATCTGAAGGGGAGCCTTGCGAAGTTGAAGAAGATGCTTCAAGACTTCGAGTTTTCCACGGTTTCTGACGTTCTGGGAGGGCTCGGACTGCTCGAAACCGGCGATCAGCCCAGGTCACAGAAGGGGTGATTTCTGTAAGCCATTGAGGCATTTGTAGATAGCTCTATGCTTGGAGCGATCGGCCCGGTTCTTCCAAAAGGCTGGCTGCCCGGTCCTTTTGCCCGAATCCGGGCACGGAATCGGCCCTGATCTCCGGTGCTTTTGACGGCTTGATTTCATCCTTGGTGAGGGGTTAGAATGCTGTTTTGCGGTTACTGGTTCCGAAAACGGTGAAATTCGGCTGGTGCCGCGCATCGCTTTTTTTGAGGAATGGGACCACATGGCAGAAGGAACAATCAAGCGGCTCACGGACAAAGGTTTTGGCTTCATTGACACTGGAACTGACAAAGACCTTTTCTTCCACATGTCGAGCCTCGAAGGCGTCACGTTCGAAGAACTACAAGAAGGACAGCGAGTGTCCTACACCTCCGGTCACGGGCCCAAGGGCCCACGTGCCGAGAACGTCAAGCCTCTCTGAGCGGCCTTGACGGAGTGTGAGGAAAGAAGCCGGTAAATTTCGCCGGCTTCTTTTCGTTGATGCCCGTATGTTCTCCTGATCCCGCGATCTTTCCGTTCTCAATCTGATTGAACTGAATTTGTCGGAACCGGGTCCATCCATATCAGTATATGTCGAGACGGGTTCTTGCAATTCTTATCGTGGTCTGGAGATCAATCCTCATGCGCCGCTTTCACTCCTATCTCGTGGCTCTGTTCCTGATTGCCTTTTCTGGCCCGGCCTTTGCCGACGATTCCAAGCTCTTTCTTGAGGCAGCCAACAAGGGGGACGTGGCCAAGGTGCGGAAGTTTCTCGCATCGGGAGTCGATGTCAACGCGAAGACCGAGTACGGAGGAACGGCTCTTGCCTTTGCCTGTGATCGGGGAAATGTCGAGCTAGCCAAGCTCCTCATCGAAAACGGCGCCGACGTCGACACCAAAGACTCGTTCTATTCCGCAACGCCCATGTCCTGGGCAATGATGCACGGTCATCTGGACATTCTTGAGCTTCTCGTTAACGCCGGGGCGACGGTCGAATCATCTCTTCTCATGATGGGGATCCAGAAGGGTCACGTTGGTCTTGTGAAGGCGATGATCAATTCTGACTCGATGACGAAAGAGCTCCTGAACAAGGGGCTAAAGAGCGCGGATCCAGATCTTCACAAGGAGATGATCGATCTTCTGGTGGCAGCGGGTGCAAAGCAGGAAGCTGCTGGCGAGGTTGTGGTCCCGGCCGAAACTCTTGCGCTCTATGCCGGTGAGTATCTGTTCAAACAAGCTGGCATGAAGTTCAAAATTCGAGCTGAGGACGGAAACATCAAGGGGGTGGTTGCGGGTCAGCCTGAAATCACCTACGCGCCCAAGAACCAGACAACCTTTGAGTCGGTCGAGTATCCCGGAATCTCTTTGATCTTCGAGGTGAAGGACGGGAAATGCACCGGCATGCGCTCCGAGCAGCAAGGAGCAAACCTGAGCTGGGAGCGGGTCGCGGCCGACAAGAGTGCAAAAGAGGATTCGCCGGCAGACGTAGCTCCTGTTCTTGATGATGCCGATATCACGGTCAAAGAGCCGATGAACTGGCCACGTTTTCGCGGTCCTGGCGGTTCCGGTGTTGCGGACGGCCAGCACCCTCCCATCCAGTGGAATGGGGAGACGGGCCAGAACGTTCGCTGGAAGACGAAGGTGCCGGGGTTTGGTCATGCGTCTCCGATCTTGTGGGGCGATCGAATCTTCGTGACGACGGCGGTGAACAAGACCGGGAAAGAAGAGCTCAAGCACGGTCTCTATGGCGACTTTGTCTATGCGGAGGACTACGAAGACACCCATTCCTGGCAGGTCTTTTGTCTCAGTCGCAAGACGGGGGAGGTTCTTTGGAGCCGGGTGGCCCATGAGGGGACTCCCCGCATCAAGCGGCACACAAAATCGAGCCATTCGGACTCAACCCCGGTAACCGACGGAAAGCACGTGGTGGCTTGTCTCGGGTCTGAGGGTCTTTTCTGCTACGACGTCGAGGGAAACCTGCTCTGGAAAAAAGATGTGGGTCTTCTCGATGCGGGCTGGTTTTACGATCCCGAATATCAGTTTGGTTTTGGGAGCTCTCCGATCATCTACAACGGACTCGTGATACTCCAGGCGGATATTCAAGAGACGCCGTTTCTTGCGGCGTACGAGCTTGAGACGGGGAAAACGGCCTGGAAGGTTTCGCGGGATGAGATCTGTTCCTGGTCTTCTCCGAACATCTTCGAGGTGAACGGACGAGCGGAGCTTGTGACGAACGGGACGAAGGCGATTCGAGCTCATGATCCGATGACCGGAAAAGAACTCTGGCGTCTCGTCGGGAACTCGGAGGTTTGTGTCCCCACACCGATCATGGGGCACGGCTTGATTTACATCACCAGTGGATATCGACCTTTCAATCCCATCTACGCGATTCGCCCGGGTGGAAACGGAGACATCAGTCTTCCGGACGGCGAGTCAACCAATGACTTCGTTCAGTGGAGCATGCGCCGGGGTGGACCTTACATGCAGACTCCCGTTGTGTATGGCGATCATCTTTACACCTGCGCCGACAATGGCATCTTGGCCTGCTATGACGCCAAAACGGGTAAGAGAGTGTATCGCCAGCGACTCGGGGTCGGGCGGGGATATACCGCATCGGCGCTTGCTGCCGATGGTCGTTTGTACTTCACCGGTGAGGATGGAGACATCGTGGTTGCGAAGGCCGGTCCCGAGTACCAGCTTCTTTCGGTAAACCCCATGGGCGAGGTGTGCATGTCAACACCCGCGATCTCGGATGGAATGATGATTGTCCGGACTCAGCATCACGTGTTCGGGGTCGGGAGGACTCAGGCTACGGACTGATAGGGCCTGATTGATTGACGTAAATGAAAGACGTTTTTTTTCTTGTGGGGTTGCTCGGGTTCCTGGCACTTCCCCTGTGCTTTTCCGGATGTGCGGAGGATCCCTGGCGCATGGTCCGGGGAGCATACAGGAGTCTTGAGAAAGGGGAGGATGAACTCGCCTATGGCGTTCTCATGGCTTGTCTGGAAGATCTTGAGGGGGCGGTCTTTGACGATGACACCCGGGGGTTGAATTTTGCCTACCGGGTCGGGCTGGCCGAGTGTTATCTGCGGCGCAATGAATCTGAAGCTGCCGTAGAAGTGGTCGAGCCTCAGAATGTCACCCGGGATGAATTCCTTTATCTTGTCAAGGCTTTCAAGAACGATCTTTCCTTCCGGATCCACTTCCTATCTCGGGTTCATCGGGGGCACTGGGACGATGAATTGGCGTACATGGCAGCGAGGCACCTTGGGGTCTTGGCCGGGCCTTCATTTCGCCATGAGATCCTGGAATACAAGTACATCGATGCCAGTGGCGAAATGCCGCTGCCGGCGAACAGGTGGCTGGATGAGTCTACACCGTGACTTCTTGTCTTGATCAGCCTCCGGCTTTCTTCACGGTCATCCCCGCCTTGGTGAGCTCTTCGACCAGAAGATCTCTCTGATCTCCCTGGATTTCGATGGTTCCTTCTTTGACGGTTCCACCGGTGCCGCATTTCTTCTTGAGCTTCTTTGCCAGGGTTTTGATTTCGGTCTCGCTCAAAGTGAGTCCTGTAATGATTGTTACGCCTTTCCCTTTTCTCCCCTTGGTTTGGTGCTCGACCCGAACGATACCGTCTCCTCCGGTGGTTTGTTTTTTTCTCCGGCAGGAGCAGTGGGCGATGGGTTTTTCGCAGGTGGAACACATTCTTCCGTGTTCCGTGGAATAAACGATGCCGCCTTGGTTGGAATTCATGAGGAGAGAGATTAGCGGATGATTCCTGGAGGTGCAAGGACGGGGTTGAGGCGGGTGACGTGCTCAGGGTGTATCGGGGCGGCTTTCCCGGCGAGTCCGTTGAGCCTCGGGTAGGACGGCATCTTGGTTTCCGGGCGTTCCATTTTCTCCGTCCCGGTCCCTTTCGTCTTCTGCGGGTGTTTCCTCTGCGGTTGCTGCTTGCTGGGATTGACCGATGTGCTGGGACGCATTTCCTTTGGGTGCTCCATCGGCGTCGATCCATGAGTCCAGGACGATTCCTGTTGTTGGATCGGTGAGTCGTTGAATGAGTGATGCGCCGAGCGGCCCGGATTTGTTGGGATAGCGGGCTCCGTCGCGAAGGAGGGGGCCTCGGGCGGAATCGAGCATGGGGTGGTTGTTTGATCCTGTTGACTGTCCGGTGGAATCGACGATTCGATCCAGGTTGAACGCGACCCGATTCAGGTCGAAGTTGTCGGCGGGCGCAACTCCGTCGCACCCGACTCGGTCCTCGTCTTCGTCGAGGGGGTTGACCGGGCATCCGTTTTCATCGAAGAGGAAGAGTCCGCTTCCAAGGCCTGCTGCCTGGTGGACCCAAAGAGGCGAGTTCAGCTGATTTCCGGTGTTCTTTCCGATGTGTTCCTGAAGGAGTGGGAAGTTGATGCTGGAGAAATCGTTGCTGGCAAGAGCGGTTCGTAGGGTGTCGTATTCGTCGCCGAAGTTATCGAGGCCTTCATCGGTCAGGTGGCAGGAGACGCAGTATCTTGGTCCTTCATTTTGAGAATCGACCCGTCCCCGGATGGAGTGGGGCATCATGGCGTTGTGGCTGAGGGAGGGGAAGGGGGTTTCGGTCTTGTTGTTTCCTCCCCCGTTTCTGTCCGAGAAGGCGAAGGTCTTGGAGAACTCTCTGTTGCGGTCCCGGTAGCGGAAGAAGGTTTCCGTGTTGGGACTGATGGGGGAGATCTTGTTGTCGGGGCCGACACCGATCTGGAAGGGTACCGGAGATTGATAGACGAAGTCGGCGTTCCGTTCTCGAAAGACGATGCGTTCGCCGGTGATGTTGCTGAAGTTGTTGTTGTTTGTGTTGTATTCGCCTTCCAGGTGGCATCCGATGCATGAGTTTGTCCAGGATGCGTGGCAGGAGACGCAGGTCATGGAATCGGAGTGGCTGAATCCGTTTGCGGCGCACTCTGATTGTTTTGGCCCGATGCCGGTGGCGGGGTCTCCGTCGTCGCGTCCCATGGCGTAGGAGCCTTTTGCTGTGTAGATCGGTTGTCCGGTGAAGGGGTTGACCTTGCCGCTGTCGACGACCACGTCTCTTGTTTGACTGACGTAGTGCCGTTTTCCGGTGAGTCGGCTGGTCATGTAGAAGTCACCGTTTGCATCCCTTTGTACGTGGCGGATTGGATTCCCTTTGGAATCGACGGCGACGTCGGCGGTTTGGTTGCTGTAGGTTGTTCCGGGTTGGGTTGTGGCGTAGGAGTCTGCGGTGCCGTGACAGCTTTCGCATGAGATGGCCAGTTCTTGTTCCATCCGGCTGTGGATGCTGGATTCCATGGTGGTGGTATCGCCGCCGTGGAGGTCATAGCTCCCGTGGCAATCGATGCATCCCATGCCTGCATCGTAGTGGACATCGGCGGGGGTGTCGTCTCGTTCGTCTCCGTCGTAGTCCTCAAAGAGTAGGTATTGATTTCTATTTCGGCCGTTGAAGGTTCGGTTTCCGACTTCGGGGTCGAAGAGCCTTGTATCGCCGGAAGTTGTTCGATAGGAGACTGGATTGGCGGGGTATTGAACCTGATTTCTTACGTCTTGATTTTGATCGAGGCGAATTCCCCAGAACTGCATCACGGTTCGGTTTGATCCCTGGTGGCATCCGGCGCAGGCGTAGTCGCTGATCCCGGGAACGGTTTCCCCGGTCGGGAGAGTCTTGGCCACGTTCAGGATGAGGTGTCGTTTGGGGTGGGAGAGTTCGGGTTCATCGATATCGTCCGGGTCGAGGGGTTCTTCTCGGTTGACGTTGGGATCTCCGGTGGTGCTTCTGCCATCGAGGCTGTACGGCATGTGGCATGAGGTGCAGCCCGAGGAGCGAAAGTCTCCGTATCGGTTGTTGGCTCCGGCGCTTCCGAGGTGACAGTCGCCGCAGGTGAAGGCGACCTGTTCGTGGTAGAGGTTCGCTAGCTGGGAGTTTGCGCGAACGGAGCCGTCGGATCGTTGATCGAGCGGGAGGTTCGCGGAGTTGTAGTCGGGGTTATTGTGGATATCCTGGGGGCCGTTGGCTCCAAAGGCGCTGTAGACGGGGAACTCGAGGAGTCTTGCCACGGCGCCGATGTTGGATGGTTCGAAGGAAAAATTCGGGTTGTGGACGGCTCTGAAGGCGAGGTCGGCGGCGGTGTCCTGATACAGTCCTTGGTTTTCGGGGACGGCGTTTTCGATGCCGGCAGCGTACATGGCGCCGGAGAGGACTCCGCCTTCGGTGGCGAGGAGGCTGTTTGCGACGGTGTTGACATGGGGTGCATGACACATTCCGCAGCTTCGTGATTCGGTGACAACCCGAAGATCTCCGGGGTTGATGAATTGAAGGTAGTCGATAGCAGAGTAGGTGTTGCCATTGACTTCATAGTCGGGGAACTTGTCGATCCCGGTGAGGGTGAGTCGATTGAAATATGCCAGACGATCTGTCTTCCACTGTTCCCTGTCTCCGATTTCGGGAGGAGGGGGGACGTGAGCTAGGGTCGCATTTCGCCCGAGAGGGTTCCCGCCGTGGCAGGTTGAGCATTTGAGGTCGCTTGCGCCCTCGAAGGGGTGAGGGTTTTCAAGGCCCGGACCGCTGTAGTCGTCATGCCCGGATCCATTGTGACAGGTCATGCAGGATTCTGCTTCGAGCGGTGCACTTCGACCGCTGGAGTCGCCACAACTGCCAAGCAGTACGGGTAGAGAGGTCACGAGCAGAAGTAAAATGGTACGGGGATGCTGAAGCATGTCTGTCTCACCGAGTTGGTTGATTCGAGTTCAGTCCGTGGCGACGGTCGGTTCAATCAGTTTGCAGACCCAGCCCCCGTCTTCTTTCGGGGGATCAGGGAGAAGGCTTGAAGGGTTTCTTGGGGAGGAGGATGAGGGCGACGGTAATGGGGGTAGGGGTGGGGGGTTGGAGGGTTTTTCAGATTGAGCGGAGGGGGTTGGTGGTGGGTTTGGGGAGGCGTGGCACCCACATAGGGAGAAAATGGAGAGCGTGGGGCTTGGGGGAGACCGGTGGGTAAGGAGTAACGGGGTTTGGGGTTACGGATATTGGTGAATTCGGAATTCGTGCCTAATTCGCGACCGGGTACCGCGTGCATCACATAGGTAAACCGTTACGGGGCTATCGAACTATCCCCGAGGCCCCCATCGGGAGAGCACATTCCTTGCAGATCGTGTTCGGTCTCTTGCCGCACTCCGTCCTCTCTGTGAGGGGGGGTCCTCCCCGTCAATTGAGGAGCAATCGCTTGGCGATCGATGGCAGGTCTCTCATTCTGCGTCGGCTGCCTCGTTCCGCCGTCGCCTGAGAGAACCTCAGGCGGGAATGCTACTTACCGGAGGGTGACTCTTTGGGTCTCTTGCAGATCGAGCACATTGGAACCGCTCGACGGAAATGTGGGGCTTGGAGCTGCTAAGGTAGCTCCAGATATCTGGAAGAGGAGTCCCATTCAGACGGAGGATCAGATGAAGAAGAGCACAGCTTTCCTATCCATCGTCCTAGTCGCGATCGCCGCAATCGTCCTGCGTGGAGAGATGAAAGCGGGCACGCCGGTAGCTATGCGGGAAATCCTCACGTTTAATGTCGATGCGAATGACCCGCCTGACTTGGTAACAGATCTCGATGGGGAACTCGATTCTTTCCTTGTCACTAATGGTGAGTGGCTTGCTCTTCAGGTCGAGGAGTCGGGTTGGGAGCAGCCCGGTTTCGACGACTCCCATTGGGCTAGAGCCCAGGTTCGATCCCCAGCCGGAACGAGCCACTACCTAAATGGCCAGATGCCGGCACTCGCTGGCGCTCTTTGGGCTCCAGTTCCTTCGCCTGAAGTCTTCTTTAGGCGGAGATTCCATCTCTCATCAATTTCCGGAGACGAGATTCTCTACATCACGGTGGACAATGCTTTTGACGTTTATGTAAACGGAATCTTCGTGGGGACGGATGATAATTGGGGGTCGACGGAAACGTACGACATTTCTGATTTCTTGTCGGCGGGTGAAAACCTGATAGCTATCAAGGGAGAAGATTTTGGAGACGGTGGTTCAGCCGGTCTGGCGGCAACAATCGAAGGTGCCATGGGGCCATCGACAAAACGAATCCTCTGGCGAAGGCTTGGTATCCCCAATTTGACCATCGCTGGCAAAGCGAGCGTTCAGCTGTATGGACCGGCCTCACAGTCATTGTCGTTTGATCCGCCCGATGGTCTTGTGGCGATCGAGGTGGCTCTTGAAGGACTTGTTCCAGTTATTCAGCCAGGCTCAGTTCTTGTTCCCTATCGCATTCTGGGGACGATAAATAGCCCTACGGAAGAGGTCTTCATTGGGGCAGTGAGGGCGGTTGTGGATTACTTCGAATGAATCATTGCCGAAGGGAACGAGAATTGTCGACGTGAGACGTTATTCCCGAGTCGATCTTCTTCTCAGAGGCGGCGGATTGAGGAGTCTCCAGCTATTATGAAGAAACTCATCGCGGTCAGCCTGATTGCCATTGTTTGCCTGATAACCTCAGCAAGTGTATTGGGATCTCGTGGCAGTGCGAATTGTGGTCGAGTCATCGTACTGCGGAGCTTCCCTGAGAACCGAGATCCCGTGATCTACTACGGAATCAGATCCGATATTGTCCGTGTCAAGGATGAGAGGGCGTCCCGAACACCACCATTCGTGTCCGTGCTATTTCGCGGCGGGCACGGTGCCTCCCTTTGCAACCCATCAATGGATGATGTGCGAGAACTTGGTCTGCCAGACGATCCAAACGAAGTCGGCGAGATTCCTGGCCTTGTTCGGTTGATCGACGGGGAGGTCTCTGGGCAGCCTGTCTTCTCTTTTCTGGACCTGGCGATCGTGAACCTTGCCGTGGTTGGTCAGATCCCGGGGAAGATCGCACTGCAGTTTGATCATATTGGTGAAGTCCACGTCCTAGATAATTCCGAGAACCGCGCCACGCTTGGACTTCCGGAACAGTCGTCGTGAGGGTATCGTCCTCGGCGTCGAGAAGGGATGTTCTTGGCCGACTCGGCTTGGGGTCCCTATTCCATTTGTGTCTTGGGGCCGTTTGTAGCGGAGCGTGACGGATGCATACCAAGCCCAGGCAACGATCCGAGGCCACGGTCAAGAAGGCGGAAAATGCTCAGAAGAGGGTCGAAGAGAGCCCATCCGATGCGTCTGCGGTCGCCAGTGGCAATGCGCTCACGTGGGTCCTGGTTTTGTCTGTGCTGACCGGGATCTCCTTAATTTTAGTTGCCGCAAAAGAGTTAGACACGAGCCCTTCGTCGGAAGCTGATTGGTCAGAATGGGTCAATGGCATCGTGGTGCTTTGGGCGTTGGCTTTCGGAGTTCGATACCTTGGGTCGAAGCTCCGCAAGTTCGAAAAGATAGAAGCGGAAAAGCGCGAAGCCAAGCGTGCCAGGCGAGAGGAAGTAAAGCGATCCCGCATTGAGAAAGAGCGTAGTGAGGCGCTAGTCCGTAAGGAAGAACAGGATGTTGCCGAGGAGCGAGCGGGGCGTGTTGCCGAGCGCCACAAGAGGGAGCTACTTGGGCAGCGTCGGAAGCTCATAAAGTTCGATGCCTATGGAGGAGTTGTCGATCGATCCCGTTGGGAGAGGGAGCTTCAGTTTTTTGTCTCGAGATATGTTTTTGAGGTTCCTGAAGGGGGTATTTCGAGTTTCTCTTATCTTTTATCGTCGCGTTTCCTTGCGATTGCTGCATTGGACCGGATATCGGATCTTGTAGAGTCATGGGCCGATGAGGGCAAAGTAACGGGTATTGCAGCGCGTTTTTGCGATGTCGATCCTGTCGGGGCAGAGCACGTCGTTGCGGAGATTCTTCGTCAAGCTGGCTGGGATGTAAGAGTGACAAGAGCGAGTGGCGATCAGGGAGTAGACGTCATCGCGGTTCACCATGGATTCGTCGCAGTTTTTCAAGTGAAGCAACAACAGCAGGCTGTCGGGAACAAAGCTGTTCAGGAGATCATTGCAGGCAAGATCTTTGAGAATGCTACTGGTGCCGCAGTTGTGTCCAACGCGCCGTTTACACGCTCTGCTGAGGAGTTGGCAAGGAGTGGAGGAGTGCTGCTCCTCGATCCAGAGGCGTTGAGTTCACTTCTGCCGGGTGATTTTCCAACGTAGAATTCGAGGGTGTTTCTCGATGGCCAGAAACGCATCGATCCAAAACTATACGGTGAAGAAGGCGGAATTCGCAGCGAAGCTCGTCGAGAAGAAACCCGACATCACCCAGCGGGACCTCGGGGCGAAGGTCTTCGAGAAGTTCGGCACCGGCCTGAACTTCCAGGATCAACACGCCCGCCAAGCTGAGTCGAGGAAGCAGATGAGAAAAAGACCGAGGTAGCCCGGCTTGTGGACGGCAGCGTGGATTCCGAGGCGGTCTGCGTGTACTGGCTGCGTGATGAGTGGGCTGGGATGATGCTAGATCAGTACGAAGCCCGGGGTTTTTGGCCTTCCATGTTCTTGACGATGAGATGGATGGAGTGATGAGGGAAAATGTCACGCAAGAAAAGCACAACCATAACGAAGAGGTCTTCTCTCCCGAAGAAACAAGATGGACCCAAAACGGCATTGAGCATCCTGAAGGCGGGGTTAGCGGGTGTTCGTGTTGTCGGTGGCCCGTTGGCGAGCTTGATCGATGATTGTATCCAATCGGCCACGCAAGAGTCCATTGAGCTAACAGTTCGGATTCTGAAGAAGCGCTTGGATCGGTATCACAAGCGGCTTGATGTGTCAAAGGTGGATCGGATTGAGTTCGCGGAGCTGTTCAAGTCTTGCTATTTGGTGATCGTTCGATCACACAAGAAAGCGAGGCTCGAAGCCGCTGCAAATCTTCTTGTCCACGTGCTTCTGAAATCGGGAGATAAGGATGAGCTGTTGTTTTCGGAGTTGGACTTCTTTGTGCGGGTGTTGGACAGCATTTCGTTGGGGGCAATAGAGATACTCGCTCTCATCTACGATATCCAGACGGGGCCAGGAAACCGTGACGTGTTCGCGGACAATACGAGACTCAAGTTTGGTAGGCTTCATGCCAAATATTCGGGGAAGGATGCGCATTTGCTGATGGGCTTGGTCGGTGAGCTCGATGCTTACAACCTGGTTCACTTGCCGGGTGGACCAGCGGCACGTGAACCCGACTATGCGAACTACACGATTGAGCTAACGCCGCTTGGCGCTCGATTTGTCGTGCAGGTAATACGGTGGGGTGCAGATACGGAGGAGCCGTGAATTCGTTCACTGCGTAACAGTCTTAGATACGTCGATAGCGTTGAGCACGTCGATCACTGGGATGCACGAAGGCGCAGCGAGCAAGAAATATTCATAGCTTGGGTAAATTTGAAAGCTCGTCTCCTTCACGACCAAGCCCGACATGCTCTTCCTCTCCTTCTGGCCGCGACGCACCCACAGGTCATCGTACTCTTCAATGATCCGAGGGAGGGTCCTACTGAACCTCCAGAATGATCGCGTTCGTCGTGCTCAACCCGAGTCCGTTCGCAGCACCATGGTCTTCGATGACCCCTTGCAGGCTTATCGTCTGAGGAGTCCCCAACCCCTGTGCGCGTGATACGGTCCATGGTGCGGCAGCAGGTGCACTCCCAAGAACTGTCGTACCCAGGGTGAACGTAGGTGGTAACCCTCCATTAAGAGAAAGAAAAGGCTGCGGCGTTTCCCCGATATCAAGCGGTGTCGGGTTGACTGTGCATCCGAGAGTATGCGAGCCGTATCGCATCATCGTTGTGTTGACCGGCTCCCCACGCCATGCCCAAAGCACATATCTCGCTTCGTCAGGTCCCATGGGTGGTTGCCACATGGTCAAGAAAATTGGTGCGCCGACGGCCAAATTAATAACACGATCAACAGGGCTTCCGGTCGAAGAGTTGATAAAGAGAACGTCGGTCGCTTCACCCGCTCCCGAGTTGACGGTTCCGCGCCGAGCTTGAAGAGTTGGAGCTTCGGTCGCATTGATGCTCACCGACAGGCCATTTGTTACGCCGGCTGGGATCCCAACGAGATCCGGGAGGGAGTCATTGTTAAAATCTGCGGCGACCTGAACCCGCCCGTCGAAGAGGTGTGGCTCTTGAATGAGACCCGACCCGTGTCCCGTTGCGACGCTTACCATGTCGTCCACGGTCACGGCAACGTCCGTCAGGCCATCTTGATTGAAGTCCTCCGCTGCGAGATGAAAACCGAGATCTCCTCCCGGAAAAATGGTGTCGACTCGATCAAAGCTCCGGCCTGTCCCGTCCCCCAGATAGCTGACGACCTGGTCTCCCTGAGTGAGGATGAGC